>CAKUVB010000225.1 GCA_934693215.1 uncultured Candidatus Melainabacteria bacterium | reverse complement strand
GTACCAGATGTGTACGCATTAGAGATTTGTGAATTTTCTGCTTTACCAACAAGAATACCGGTATAAGCCCCACCTGTAACATTAGCATTAATTACACCAATGTCTTTTATTGTTGCTTGATTAGTATATCCAAATAACCCCATAAATGGTGAAGATGCGGCATCTATTGTCATATTATTTACAACATGCCCGTTACCATATACTGTACCTTTAAAAGCATTTGTATTAGTACCAATACCTTCAAACCCTGTTACACCTGACATATCTATATCATTGTCAAACATAAATATTGAGCCTGTTGTATCTGCACCATTCTTGACAAAATTGGCAAGAGCTACAAGGTCCTCTGCAGATGAAATATGATATTTATTACCCGCAACAAGTTGAGATACTTCGCTAACACGTTCAGGACCGGAATAAGCTGTCAAATTTCTTGAAACGTATTGATATTTTGTACCTGAAACTTGCGTCATTGAAAAATCATGGATTTCATCTTTACATTCTAAATCAACAATATCATTACCAAATAATTTTTTAGCAATAGTACCGCTTAAAGAATATTCAGTATTTGATGTTAATGTTATAACACCATTGTTCATAGAAGCTGTAATTCCTTTTTCTGCAAGCTTTTTGAATACATCTCCTATTGTTGAATCCCCATTCAATCCTGAAATAGAAATAGGCTCAGCATCTCCTAGAGGTTCAATTTGTAAATCAAAACTTGTCAACCCTAAACCGGAAGCCCCAAGCTTGGTTGTTGTATCTGCAGTATATGTGGTAGTGATTGTGCCTGTAGTTGATGATGTTGTACTTGTTGTCATATTTCCGCCAAACAATGTTGACATTTGATAACAAAAATGCATAAAACCACTCACACCTGTAGTAGTTTTAAACTCTAAATCACTACCACCTGTGACAGTCAATTTGCCATCTGTAAATGTTGCAGTACAACCGGCAGTATTGTTCAAAAAGTCCAATACGTCTTGTATCGTTGTACTCTTTGATGTTGCAAATGTGTATTCATTGCCATTATTAACAACAACCATATTGTTTCCTACCAAACTTGAAGAATCTAATTCACCCAATGTAGTTGATGTTGTAGCAGTTTTAGGAGTTGTTTTTCCAATATTAAATTTTCCAGCCTCTGACATATTAAATGGATGGAAAAAACTATAATTTTTATTAGGAGAAGTGCTTATATCACCAGTTTCTTCCGAATAACTACAAGTTCCATAGTTATTATAAAAATCTATTACATCTTGTATTGTGGTATTTTCATTAATTGTTAGTTTTGCTATTTCAACAGATTCTAGTTTAGTAGAACCACCGTTAGGTTTTGTTATTATACTACTATTACCATTAAGATTTCCACCTGAAGAAGAACCAGACCCATCTGGAGTTATATCTGGACGAGCTATTGAACCAGAATTATCAATAACGGTTCTCAATTCTGACACAGTACAAGCTTTGCCTTTGTAGCGAGAATTAATATCTACAAGTTTTGTACCAGTAGAATATCCTTTTGCTGCGGTTTTTACT
>CAKUVB010000224.1 GCA_934693215.1 uncultured Candidatus Melainabacteria bacterium | reverse complement strand
GAGAAAAAAGTTATTAAAACTTGGTCAAGAGCATCAATGATTATTCCTGATATGTTAGGACACACAATAGCTGTTCACAACGGGAAAACTCACGTTCCTGTATACGTAACAGAGCAAATGATTGGTCATAAGTTAGGCGAATTCGCCCCTACAAGAATGTACAGAGGGCACGCAGATACGGCCAAAAGAAAATAATCAGGAAAACTTAAAATAAGGAAAAATAAAAATGGAAGCAAAAGCAAGACAAACAGATATAAAAATGACTGCGAGAAAACTTCGTAGAGTTATAAACGAAGTAAGAGGTAAAGCAGTTAAAGAAGCTCGTACAATGTTACGTTTTATGCCTTATTTTGCAGCAAAAGTTGTTGAAAAGAACTTAGTAGCTGCAGTTGCTAATGCACGTGAAAAATACGGTGTAGATGAAGATTCTTTAAAGATTTCTGAAATCTATGCTGATGAAAGTGCAACATACAAAAGAGGTAAACCAAGAGCTCAAGGACGTATTTACAGAAGATTGAAACGTACTTCTCACCTCACAGTAGTAGTTAGTGATACAACAAAATAGGAAATAAAAAAATGGGACAAAAAACACATCCAACCGGATTTAGAGTAGGTATAATCAAACCTTGGTTAAGTACTTGGTACGCTAAAGTTAAAGATTATGCAGTATTTGTAGCAGAAGATGCTAAAATAAGAAAATTTGTTAAGAAAAAATTGTACGCAGCAGGTGTTTCAAGAATATTAATTGATAGAAAAGCATCAAGCACAACAATTACAGTAATTACAGCAAAACCTGGTATCGTAGTTGGTAGAGGTGGTCAAGGTATTGATGAACTTAGACAAGAAGTTTCTAAATACATTGGCAGACAAGTAATTATCAATGTAGTTGAAGTTGCAAGAGTTGATTTAGATTCTCAATTAGTTGCAGAATCAATTGCTCAGCAATTAGAAAAACGTATTGCGTTCAGACGTGCTATGAAACAAGCTATGCAAAGAACAATGAGAGCCGGCGCTCAAGGTATCAAAGTTATGGTATCTGGTCGTTTAGGTGGTGCAGAAATTGCTCGTTCAGAATGGGCTAAAGAAGGAAGAATTCCTCTTCAAACATTAAGAGCAGATGTTGATTACGGTTTTACTGAAGCTGATACAATCATGGGTAAAATCGGTGTTAAAGTTTGGATTTTCAAAGGTGACTTAATGCCAGGTGAAAAAGCAGACCAAAACGTAAAAACTAAGAATTCAAAAGGTTCTGAAAATTTCAACAAACGTTCAAGACGTCCAAAATCTGCAGAAGTTAAACAGTAAATAATGACAGGAGTAATATAAAATGTTAATGCCTAAAAAAACAAAATACCGCAAAATGATGAAAGGTAGAATGAAAGGTACTGAAACAAGAGGTACACAATTCGAATTCGGTCGTTATGCACTTAAGGCTCTTGAACCTGGCTGGATTACAAGCCGTCAGATAGAAGCAGCAAGACGTGCTATGACTCGTGAAATCAAACGTGGCGGTAACGTTTGGATTAAAATCTTCCCAGATAAACCGATTACAGCAAAACCTGC
>CAKUVB010000223.1 GCA_934693215.1 uncultured Candidatus Melainabacteria bacterium | reverse complement strand
TCACCATCATGAACCCCATAAATATATGTTTGAAGGGCATCTTGACCTTTGAACTGAGCTTTATAATTATTCTTTTTATTTTCATCTTCTGCGGCATCTTGCAAGGTTTGATAATCTTCTTTTGTACTTGCTGCATCAGCTGCTGCCATACGGTTTTCTCTTAAACCAACTTTAGTTAAGTTCGTTTGCAAAATTTCGTTTCTTCTTGATTGCTCTGTAATTGCATTATTCTTTACCAATGCAGCATTGAATAAATAAACTTCATCATCACCAATTTCTGATGCTAAAAATGCCTCATAAGCTGTTTTATATTTGCCGGAACCATATTCTGCATTTTTGTCTACCTTTTTACCATATTCTGTAGAATAATGTTTATTTATTTTATTCAAAACTTCAGGGTCGATAATCTGAGCATTTGTATTTTTCAACAACTCATAATCAGTACCCCAACCGGTTCTGAATAACCACCAATCCTCTTTAGCACCTTTATCTAAATCCTTGATAATTGCTTGAGCTTCTTTTTCTGCATATTTAACATAAGTTTTGCGTTTGGTATCATAATACCAAACTTCACCATTACTAGCTTTGAATCTCAAAACACCCTTGCTTGAATAAGAAGAATTGCCGTCCATAATTTGTTGACGAATTTTATTGGCTTCAGCTTTAGACTTACCTTTTGTCTGTTGAGCAATATAATCATTCAAATTATCTTTTTGGTCTTCTGCTTCCACATAGCTGTGTTTTAATTCTTTCCCATCATGAGATAAAATAACCTCTTGACCTCTAGAATTTATTGCAGTCATTCTGCCATGTCTATCACGTTTTGAATTAGTAATAATATAATTCTTTTTGCCAATCTTAACCTTATGCTCTGCAGATGTCGTTTCATAAAATACTTTATTTCTTGCGTAATCATCTTTTAGCATTACAGGTTTGTTATCTTTTGTATGTGATACTACGTGATATACCTCTTTGCCTTGTTCTTTTACTAAAATTCTGCCACCTGTCGTCAATGTACCTACGGTTTCGTACGGACGAACTCTTCCATTAACTTTTAAATTAATAATTTGACCTCTATTTTTAGTATCTTTTAGTTGAAAGCCGGTTTTTTTATAAATTTCTTGCTTCAAAGCAGAATCATTCGGCTTTTGTTCAGTCTTTTTGTTACCATTGCCCTTAAATACTTTTTGTTCTTTCTTTTGCTGCTGTTTTTTAACTTTCTTATTTTCAATTTGAGTAGCAGCAGAAACATTAGTATTTTGAACTTTGGTCATAGGTACACCTCACTTGTATTATGCATATATTATATAAACGGCTTTTAAACGTGAAACTTTACCCCAAATAGTGACATTGTTACAATTATTCATACATTCTATTGAAATTTTTTACAAATATACCCAAAATTAGCACAAAATAAGTCAAAATATGTTTACAAAAGACATACTCTCAACTATCAACCACAATAATTTATACTGTAGTTTGTAAAGTTGTATTTTTTTCATTTTCTAATCTCTCTCTAATTCTCTTTTTAGTAGCAAATTCTTTATCATTAGATAAAATTCTCTTAGCCAACATCATGCCAGGCAATAGAACACCCAATGCAAACA
>CAKUVB010000222.1 GCA_934693215.1 uncultured Candidatus Melainabacteria bacterium | reverse complement strand
GAATATAACAACGCAATGAATCAAAAAGTTCTAAAATGGTCAAATGATTCAGGCGTAACATATAGTGATTTAACTTATGATAAATTAATGAAACCAAATGAAACAAACACAACAAAACCTTATATCATCACCGATGCACAAGGTAGAGTTGTTTTAGATGATAATGTTATTGAATTAGAAGGCAAAAACACAGGTGTTACTTATAGACAGTTAGCTTCTATGATTTCTGCTTATTCAGGATTAACAAATGATAAAACAACTTATAATTATACAAATAACGGAGCTATTGTTGTAGATAAAAATGGTTCTAACGAAATCACAAACATTCAAACTACAGCTGTTGCCGGTAGTGGTCTTCAAGATGGTTTAGAATATACTATTCCAACAAATGTTTTAGAATATGATTTTCAAAATTCATTAAGATATGACTTAATGAAACAATTAGATTTAATTTCTGAATCAGATAAATCAACATTCGACAATTTAATAAAAGAACAATATGGTTCAGATAAATTTAAAAAAGGAGGAGATTATAGTAGTATATTATCAAGTTTTGATACAAGTGTAAAACTCGCAAAAGAAAAATATGGTGATTATTCTGAAGCTTTTGGTGAATTACAATTTACAAATAACTCATTTGTATTAAATGGTGGTAGTAATCTTGGTAATTTAGCTTTAGCAAAAGCTTATTTAGCTGAATATAAAGCTTATTTAAATACTGATTTAAAAAGAGATATTTTAGTAGATTCAAAGAAAACTGTTGCATCAACAACTGCAGGAACATCTCAACTTGATGCTACTAATACAACTAATCCTACAGATTTCAAATATGATAGTAGTATGAATAAGGGTATCTCTAATAGAATGCTTGGCTTGTTATCTCAAACTGGTGAAGTAACAAAAAATGGAAATGATTATCAATTAAATATGTCTGGAATATTGAATCATTTAGGTTTTTATGATAAAAACGGAAATGCTGTAGGAAATCTTTCTGAGGCTACTGGTAATGGTATTTTACCTAACAATTGTTATCATTACGATGAAGATAATATAGGACGTTTTGACAAAAGAATTGACAATAAAGAGGTTATTACAAACTGGGGTTCCTTATACGATTTTGACGGTGGGTTTAATGATCCTACCAATAAAAGTTATGACAGAAATGGTGACGGTTATATTAATGGTTCAGACTATGTAGATAACTCAACAGGAAATAGCACTACAGGTGTTTCTATTAGAGGAAACTCAGAATATGATAAAAGAAGCTGGGAGAGATATAGGGACGCTACAGGATTATATACAACTATTGATGCTTTTGCAAACTCTATGTTGCAAGTAGAAGATATAAATGCAGATGCTGTTAGGTATGCTCAAGAACAAACTAAAAAATTATATGAAGCTGAATATAATACATTTGGAGTTTGTCATAATGGAAAAGGCCCGGGAGGTAAAGAAGCATCAAGAAACCACGCAGCTGGGGCTGCGGATAGTTTGTTCGGCTTTGGGTATGATACAATAGGTGGCCATACAGACCCTGTTGCTTTCAACGTAACAAATATGATAAATGCATTCATTACTTTCTACGAAATGTATGTAGCAGTTGATGGTGATACAAGTCGTATTAACACTGGATCTACTGGTAAAGCTTACAAGGC
>CAKUVB010000221.1 GCA_934693215.1 uncultured Candidatus Melainabacteria bacterium | reverse complement strand
TTGTTGTAGTAGATGCTCAAAAAGACCTTGATAAGTACCAACGAGTTACATCGATGACTCCAAACCTTCCTGATACTCAAAAATACGTTGGGTTTGAGATAAAAACAACTGATGATTTAAAAAAGGCTGGTCGAAAATTATTAAAAGATACAAATGCTGATTTTGTACTTGTAACATGTGGTTCTGAAGGTATGGCAGTATTTGAAAAAGATGATAAATTTACAAAAATTCCTGTATTCAATAAATCAGAAGTATTTGATGTAACAGGTGCAGGCGATACTGTTACTGCAGTTTATACATTAGCTTTGGCTTGTGGAGCAGAACCTGTTTATGCAGCTATTATTGGTAATATCGCTGCTGGTATTGTCGTTAAACAATTTGGTTGTGCGACAACAAATATTGAAGAAATCAAAGACGTCATTGAACAACGAATTAATAAAATTTAGGAGATAATCATGAAAAATAATAAACTTGTAGATATTATTATTGTACTTGGACTTTTGTTAGCTGTTGGGGTTGGAATTATAACTATAAAACATTATAGAGAAACTGCCTCTAAACAGATTGAAGCGACTTCAAATATTGATTTCAAGGTGTTTTTAAGAGGGGTAACCCTTTCGTGTGACGAAATACCTATGAAAAAAGATGATACAACATTTATTAGTATTAGAAACGTACCATATACAGATTTGAAAATATTAGATGTAAAAGCTACTCCAAAGATGGTAACTGTTTCATCTTCTTCAAACTCTGGTTATAGAGTTGTTCCTGATGCAACACAACCTGACACTTTTGATGTTACAGTTACAGTTACTGATAAAGCTAAAATAACTAAAGATGGTGCAGTCGTTGGTGGTAATAAAATAAAAATTGGTTTACCAATAACTTTAGAAGGCAAGACTTATAAATTAACAGGTACTGTTTCAGATATAAAAATAGAGGATTAATATGCTTTTAAATAAAGTTTTGGATATGATTCATAAACCTCTAACACCAGTTTATGAATCTAGTGTAATATTAAAAAGCCTTGATAGATTTATATATTTTTCAATACTAGCAACATTTATATTGGCTACTTTTTTGTCGTCCGATGTTGTTGGGTATCTATGCTTTGTTACATTTTTGCTTACTATAGTAAAAGTTTTAACAAAACCTAATGAAAATTTTAAATGCGAAAAATTTGAAATATTTTTGTTAATTTATTTTATGCTCTCAATTGTTAGTGTTGCAGGTTCAACACTTCTTCATTTGAGTTTGAAAGGCTTTTTTAAAACATTTATATATCTAAGCTACTATTTATCTGTCGTTCATCACTTAAAAGATAATAAAAAACATATTCTACCAATATTATTATGTATGGCTGGGTGTGTTACTTTTGAATCAGTTATAGGTTTAAGTCAAAACTTTATTCAAGTCGGAGAAATATCCGGTTGGCAAGACACTTCTAGATTGAATCCAGAAGAAGTAATGACAAGAGTTTATGGTACTTTACAACCTTTAAATCCTAACTTGCTTGGTGGATATTTAGTTGCAGGAATATCATCGGTGTTTGGGTTATGTGCGTATTATTTACATCAACATAATTATAAACGAGGATTAGTATTCATAATATTATCAGTATTGGCATCAATAACTTTATTTTTAACTGGTTGCAGAGGTGCATATATTGGTTTGTTT
>CAKUVB010000220.1 GCA_934693215.1 uncultured Candidatus Melainabacteria bacterium | reverse complement strand
CCTGGAGCATATATCCTATCATATTTTAATTGTTTTGCGTTATGCTTAACGACTTCATACGAATCACCATTAAGAAAAGACGTTCCTGTTGTAAACCCTAAACTTTTAAACCGTTCAAAATCATTAGATGTTTTTTCACCAATAATACTTATATTTGTTTTTCCAGAACGTCTACGTATTTCATGAAACATATATTGTATCTGTTCAAAACTTGGTAATGCACCTATTCCTGTATAATTCTCCATATCATAATTTCCAATATGCTTTGCAGAATCTACAAATAAAGCTTCAAACCCTAAATTCATCAATTTTACGGTTTCATTTATCCAAAGTTCTAAATGCTCCATATTATCCCAATCAAATCTGATATCATTTGAATTAGGTACTGAAATTTTTATTTGGTCAGCAGAAATCACTGTTCTGAACCCTGTTTTTAACCCATGAAAATGTGCTATATCATTAAATGCTCTAAACTGTTCTTCTGGAGAAACTTTATCTGCTATATCAAAATCTATAATATTTTGACTATAACCAGAATTTAATTTTATTCCATAAATAGAATTTTCCTCATTGACAGATTTTACATACCCATCTCCATAAATATTCGGAAATATTTGCGATAGAATAACACAATTAGCCCAACTCTTTGCAGATGGAGGAATCGCAGGCAAAAGTTTTATTGAACTTAATATCCCATTTTTACATCTATCACCATACATCTCAGCAATAGCTCGATTATTTATCTCTATATAATTTGCAAACCTTCCCCAATTATCACCATAATTTGGAGTCAAGATTACATCGGGGAATTCTTCATAAAATTGATAACATTCACACATAGTAACAATAGAAGATACTGCATCTTTTAGCGAACGAGATAAAACCTCTACGGGCAAAATATTTGATATCCATTTCTTTATCCCTGCTTGATAACATCTATCTAATGTCCACTTATCAAGTTTTAAGTAATGAGTATTATTTAATACAGATAATAGCTTATTTACAACATTCATAGTCAAAACTTAACAAATCAAAAAGAATATTCATTACCGATTGTGGTAATAAATCTTAACAAAAAAGGCAATTTTATTTTTCATAGTGTTTTATAGGATTATGATAAATACAATTACCTCAAATCAACAAATCTCATTTACAGGAAAAACTTATTCTAAAAAGGCTATGCGAGAATGTGAAGAATTCTGCGAAGACTTTTGTAAGAATATAAAAGGGAAAAAGAAATCTAAAAAGCCTAGTTCTGCAAACTATAGAGCATACGCAGGAATTGTTGATACCAACAATTTAGATAGATATCCTTTTGGCTACAAGACAAGAAATTCAAAAGAACTAATACCATACACTGGAACTCTAAATAAAACAGATGGTTTCTCTACAGAAGCTGGAGGATACGGTGGAGGTTGGATAAAAGCTGACACCAGTACACCTTTATCAACTAAAGATGTTCATAACTGTGCGTTATTAAATTTGGTAAATGAAAACACAAATGAACAAATGTTATACCATGTATATGGTTTTACTCAAACTAATACAGTTAAAGATTTTGTTGCTGATAAATTTCCAAGATTTACTAAAGTAAATATAATGCCAGGCGACCAGTTCCAAAAAAACTCAACGGTCAACAATATCGTTGAAGCAATTAATGAAATAAACCCAAAAGCACCTAAACAATACTATCACATG
>CAKUVB010000219.1 GCA_934693215.1 uncultured Candidatus Melainabacteria bacterium | reverse complement strand
CTTTGCTATGCTCAAAAATCTGAATCTTAACTTGAATAATCTATGTTTACCAAACGACCTTTTCTATTAATTCAACTTCGTATCCGTCAGGGTCTTTAACAAAGGCAATTTTTGACCCTTTGCCATTCAAATCAAATGGTTCATATAGGTATTCATATCCTAATGAATTAAGTTTTTCGGTAAATTCATCTAAAGATTTTACTGCGAAAGCAAAATGCCCAAAACCTTTGCCTAATTCATAACCGTTTTCAGGTGTCTCATCATTGTATGTTAGTTCAATTTGAGCAGTCCCTTCTTCATCTGATAAAAAGTATAATGTGCAATCATCTAATCTCATTTGTTTTTCTACTTTCATATTCAAAAGTTCTGTGTAGAATTTTAAAGACGCATCAATATCTTTTACTCTTATCATTGTATGTAAAAATTTCATGTTATTTCTCCTATTTTTCTAATAAAACAACAGCATTTGTTTCTATAGCAAGTTTTTCTCCAACAGAATCTAATTTTTCTTTTGTTTTAGCTTTTATAGAAATACTTTCAATATCTATGTCCATAGCTTTTGCCAGAGTTGCTTTCATTTCTGGAATATGTGGCATCATTTTTGGAGCTTGTGCAATAATATTGCTATCAATATTATTAATTTTATATCCTTTTTCTTTTACAAGTTCTATAACATTCTTTAGTAATATAACACTATTTGCATCTTTGTATTTAGGGTCAGTGTCAGGAAAAAGAGTTCCTATATCTGCAAGATTTGCAGCACCCAATAAAGCATCGATTATTGCGTGTATCAATACATCAGCATCAGAATGTCCTAATAATCCCTTTTCGTAAGGTATTTTAATACCACCAATAATCAAATCTCTATTTTCAACTAATCTATGGATATCATATCCTAATCCAATTTTAAACATTTTAACTCCCTAGTACAAATTTGTTCATCGCTTTGACAAAACCGTCATTATCTACGGTGTCTGTTATATAGTCGGCAATTTCTTTGACACCTTCTGTGCCGTTACCCATCGCAACACTAATACCTCCAGCTTTTAATAACTCGATATCGTTGTCTTGGTCGCCTATTGTTAAGACTTCATTATCTTTAAGATTCCAATATTTTTTTAAGAAGTTTACGGCACAAGACTTTGTAGCCTCAGATGTAGAAAACTCACAAAAGTAAGGGGTTGATTTTATAATATATAAATGAGGCAAAGCCTTCTGTCTGTCTTTTATCCAACCTGTTACCATATCAGCATCATTATAATTAATCGCAAGTAGCTTATTGATGTTTTCGAGTTTTATATTATCAAAAGAACATACTTTGTATGGGATATTTTGATGTTTTGCATATCTTTTGATAGTGTCATTATCATGTTCTACATATAAGATATCGTTAGAATAAAGGTTTAAGTGTATATTATTTGCTCTTGCCCATTCAATAATCTTGCGAACGTCATCTAAAGGAATACATGCCTGATACAGAATGTTGTCTGAATCTGCATTCTCTTTTATCATTCCACCTTGATACGCAACAACAGGTGTTGTGAGGTTAACTCGTTTAGCAATTTGTCTAGCTGCTGCAAACATACGTCCCGTAATTATAACAACCTTGATACCTTTATCTTGTAGAGTTTTTATACAGTTTTTGACACCTAAAGTAAACTCTCCGGATTTTCCTAAAATAGTGCCATCTATATCTGTTGCAACAAGTTTTATCATAATTCTAGATA
>CAKUVB010000218.1 GCA_934693215.1 uncultured Candidatus Melainabacteria bacterium | reverse complement strand
ACATTAACCCTGCAGATTTTATAAGAAAACTAACAGATACACTTATTAATACCGTTGACAATAATACAAAAAAAATCTTAAATATTGATAATCTCGATCGTATTAATTTTATACAAACTCAAAATCAAAAATACTACGATAAATCAAGTGCAGAAACTTTAGGTAGAGATGGTGATTTGATAAAACGAATAGATGAATACCATAACTCACAAGTTACAAGCGGTATTGCAATAAGTGCAATAGTTCAAATGGCATTATATTCTACCGGTATGGCTGCATTATCAAATGCAGGGAAATTATTAAGTAATATTAACAAAATCTCTAACCTCAAAAAATTATCATCTATAGATGAAACTCTAAACATCGCCAAAACTTATTCTGGTTTGTCATCTGGCTCAATGTATGCAAGTTCTTATCTTGCTGTTGATATGACCAATCGAGCAACAAATGATCTTGATGACATAATGAACTTTGATTCACTTAAAGAAATATTAGTCTACACTGGTACTGAATTCGTAGCTGGGTATCTATTTGATGGATTTCTAAAATCAAGATTCTTTGGAAAAGCTGAAAAATCGGCACTTGATTCAGAAAATAGAGTTTATAAAATTGACGAATATAAAGATAATCCAACAGCAATCGGTGAAAAGGCATTAGAAGAAACTAATACAAAATTTGTTGAAAATTTAGACGAAAAAGTTATAGATATACTTGGTGCTCGAGGTGTTGCATTTACTATAGGTGGTACAAAAGATGGATTGAAAGAAATATTCAAAGAAACCTGTACGCAAAAATATAATATTACCGACATTGAAGCCGCTATTATTATTGGTGCTATCTCAAATTGTTTCTTTATTAGATTTAAAAACTCAGATTTTGCCAAACAAGAACATAAAATTATTGGTAAATTTACAGAGAAATCTCCAAAAGGTACAAGCAAAAAAGAACTTAAACAAGATACTACATATGATAAAAACGAAACCTATATTGATAAACTCATAGAAGATATTAAAGAAGAATCAATAAAATCATTAAAAGCTCAAAACATTGACCAGAAAAAATTGGATAATTTTCTAACAAAATATCCAAATGCTCTTAATGATATGATAATTAATTATTATTTTATTGAATATATGTATCCACATTCAAAATAAACTATTCCTGTAAAATTTATTAACAATTCTATAAATTTTAGCAATTTTTTTTTAAAATTTTACTTATAGTATATATAGTAGTGTGTAAAAATAGAATTGGTATGTATATGGACTCTCAACAATCTAATATAAATTTTGGTATGGCTTTTGTAAGTCCTTCCAAAAGCAATATGCATTATTTTAAAAAATATCTATCATCAAAAAATAATGGTAAAATCGATACCAAAGCTCTTGGGGAATTTATAATCGAACAAGCAAAAAATAAAAACGTAGATTTAACCTTCAAACATACAAAAAATGGTGACATATTAGAAGTTTATAATTATGCAAAACCTGAACAAAAACAAATAATATCTTGCACAAACACAAATACAAATACAAATACAATAAAAAATAACAATTTTTTAGATAAAATTAAAAATTATTTTAAAGAAAAAACGGAAAAATTTGAATATGACCCTGTTGGTTCATGGGATAATTTGCCAATAGAATTAAAACAAGCAGGTGAGCTAGCAAATAAAATGGAAAAAGAAATAGGATAAAATTATTTCTTTTTATTATAATTTTGGAATTGGATTACTTCGCTAAC
>CAKUVB010000217.1 GCA_934693215.1 uncultured Candidatus Melainabacteria bacterium | reverse complement strand
TGAACATTATGCATAGGCATTTGTTGAACTGGTTGTTGAACTGGTCTAGGTGGCATAGGTTGTGCCACAGGTTGTTGAACTTGTGGTGTGATATTTTGTTGAGGGTTGGTACTTGTTTGTTGTTGAAGTTGTCGTTGACGTTCTTGTTCTTCTTCAACGTGTCTACGAACAGGACTAGGTTTTAGATTACGTCTTCTTGGAGGTTGTTGTGCAACATCTGAAGCTCTGCCAGATGCGATTGTTCTATTTTGTTGTTGGTTTTGTTGTTGCTGTTGTTGTTGACCTTGTCTGCCACCGCCATTTTGCTGCAAAGAATCCTGAGTCTTTTGTTCAGACTCTTCTTCCTTTTTGATGCCTTGACCTTGTGCCATATAAGGTCTTGGTCCTATTGGATTCATCGCATTATACACTACAAACCGTCCTTCCTAGAAAGATTATCGTCAATTATACCACGTAGTTTAACCTTTCTATAGCGAAATCATCTGTTTAGACGACTTCACCATGGTTTATAATGATAAATTTTTAAAAGTCATTATTTTTTGTGAAGTTTTTTAGGTTGATATATTATGGATTATTTTCCATATCTTCTATGACGATTATGGAATTCAAAAACAGCTTTTGCCAAAGTGTTTTTATCAAATTCAGGCCAAAATTCAGACATTACAAGGAATTCTGAATAAGCTATTTGCCATAATAAATAGTTTGAAACTCTCATTTCTCCACCAGTTCTGATTAACAAATCAGGGTCTGGCATGTTAGAGGTATACAATTCTTGAGAGAATATATCTTCTGTAATATCTTCAGGATTTAATTCACCTGATTTTACTTTTTGTGCAATTTTTTTTGTTGCAGTTAAAATCTCATCTCTTGCTCCATAATTAAAAGCAATTTGAAGGTGAACACCAGTATTATTTTTTGTTACATCTATTGCGTGATAAAGGATTTCTTGAAGTTTTGGTGCAAGTTTTGTCAAATCACCTAAGAATGAAATAACAACATTGTTTTCATCAAGCTCTTTTAACTCATTTTTTATAGTATGACCTAATAAATTCATTAAGAAATCTACTTCTTCAGGCTTTCTGTTCCAGTTTTCTGTAGAAAAAGCATAAACAGTTAAATATTTTATTCCAAAATCGTTGCACGCATAAACGGTAGCTTTTAGAGAGTCTACACCTTTTTTGTGACCGATAGCTGATGGCAAACCCTTATTTTTAGCCCAACGTCTGTTGCCGTCCATAATAATTGCAACATGTTGAAGATTAGTTTCTTTTACAAGATTAGCTATTTCGCTAGTGTTTGTTTGTTCTGAATAAATCGTTTCCATAAATCCCTCAGGTGAAATTATAACCCAAGAGATATATAGGGTCAAATATTTAAATTAAACCTGCTTTGCCATAGATTGGATTGCAGATAGCAATACATCATAGTCAAGATATTTGTATAGATTGCTTTCCTTTTTTAGAGGGTCTTTAACTCTTGTTATTTTTTCAATAAAATACCACTAAAAATTGTTCCATTGCCTTAAAAGTTTCCGCCAGTTTGTAACGAACACTGCTATTTTAGTTCCCACTCATTCGTGTAGAACCAAAAAAAGATACTAGATAAAATATTAATTCTTCAAATTGAAAAGATTTGAAAAATCAAAATATTCTAGTAACTTTTTACTAACGTAACCTTATCATTAAAATTTACTTATACATTTTTATTCTATTGACAATTTCTGATATCTTTAATTGTCGTTTTTGTACTAACG
>CAKUVB010000216.1 GCA_934693215.1 uncultured Candidatus Melainabacteria bacterium | reverse complement strand
TCAAGCTGGTGATGTTTCAGCATATATTCCGACTAACGTAATTTCTATTACTGATGGTCAAATATTCTTAGAATCATCATTATTTAACGCAGGTATAAGACCCGCAATCAACGCAGGTATTTCGGTATCTCGTGTTGGTGGTGCAGCTCAAACTAAAGCAATTAAAAAAGTTGCTGGTAAACTTCGTTTGGACTTAGCACAGTTCAGAGAATTGGAAGCATTTGCACAATTTGCATCAGACCTTGATGCAACAACTAAGAAACAACTTCTTAAAGGTCAAAAACTTACAGAAGTCTTAAAACAGGCACAATACAAACCATTGTCTGTTGCTAATCAAGTTTCTATTTTGTTTGCGGCAAATGATGGATATCTTGATGATGTAGAAAACAAAGATATTCAAAAATTTAAAGAAGGTTGGTTTGAATACTTCAATTCTAAACTTCCTGAATTGGCAGAAAGATTGAATAATGGTTCAAATTTAGAAGATGAAGATATGGAAGCATTAAGAAAAGAACTTGATGCGTACAAATCAAGTTTATAATTTTTTTAAGGTGGGATTTTTATCCCACCTATAATTCAAAGGAAATGTTATGGCTAACTTAAAAGATATAAAAAGCAGAATAAACAGTGTCGAAAACACAAAAAAAATCACAAGAGCGATGAAAATGGTTGCTGCAGCAAAAGTAAAAAAAGCGGAATCTTCTGTAAAAGCCGCAAGACCTTTTTCTAATGAGCTTTTGTCATTGTTTAGAAAAATGCTTTCTACAGTTAATGAAATTTCTAAAACCGGAGAAAAAATTAACGATAGCCTAGATAATTATTTTGAATTATTAACAAAAAGAGAGATAAAAACAGTCGGACTTGTTTTGATATCTTCTAATAAAGGCTTGGCAGGTGCTTATAACGCAAATGTTGTAAGAAGTGTTTTGAAAAAAATCAAAGTATACAAAGAGGAAGGCAAAGATGTTGTCCTCTATATAGTTGGTCAAAAAGGAATTTCTGCGTTTAAGCATAAAAATGATGGGGTAGAAGTTGCAAAAACGTATCTTGCTATAGCAAATGAACCTTCACCATCAGGAGCTCACATGGTAGCCGAAGATGTGGCAGAAGATTTTATTAACAAAAAAATAGATAAGATTGAAATTATTACAACAAGATTTAATAATATGATGTCTTATGCCGTTCAGGACTGGACAGTTCTTCCTGTAAAAGTTGAGGATATTGAAGAAAAATCAGGAGAACCTGATCCATTGATGGAATTTATCCCATCAACAGATAGTATATTGAAAAAACTTGTGCCTATGTATATCACAAATTCTATTTATCAAGCCTTGTTAGAGGCTAGTGCAAGTGAATTGGCATCTAGAATGACGGCAATGTCAGCAGCTTCAAATAACGCAGAAGAAATGATTGCTACTTTGACTGTTAATTATAACAAAGCTCGTCAAGGTGCTATTACTCAAGAACTTATAGAAATTGTTTCAGGTGCTGAGGCTCAAGGGTAAATAAATTATCCTGAAAATTATTTTGATATTATTTGAGTATATAATGTCGTACAAATATATTGTACTGGCTTGAATAATTACAGAACATGAGTTAACATATATATAGATGGAGTTATGAAATACAATTGGGAGTCAAGGTCGAGTATAACTACATCATGAGGAGTTTATACCCCTAAAAGCATGTGTTTATGCATGTTTTAATGTTACAAAATGTAAACGTATTTATCAAAAATAGGCAATTTTTAATCTGATATATACTTTATATATATGT
>CAKUVB010000215.1 GCA_934693215.1 uncultured Candidatus Melainabacteria bacterium | reverse complement strand
AAGGTAGCGCAGAAGCTACCACACAGGTCTTACATATTAAACTTAGGCTCGTGGCGCAGTGGTAGCGCAGAAGACTCTTAATCTTTTGGTCGTGGGTTCGAATCCCACCGGGCCTATTTTTTCATGGGGAATAAAATTATGCTTATAAAAACTCATAAGCAATATAACTTGCAATATTATGAAATGAATACTGCACAGAGATTAAAAGAATCTATTCTGCTATTATTTCTACAAGATATCGCAAGCGATAATGCTGAAACAAATGGTTTTGGATATAATTGGTGTATTGAACATAATTTAGGTTGGTTTCTTTTAAAATATCGCATAGAACTATCACAATACCCTCAAAATATAGACTATATTGAGATTGAAACTGAATCTAGAGGTGCTAACAGATTATTTGCATATAGAGATTTTGATATCTATACCCCTAATAATACTTTAATAGGACGTGTTGCAAGCTGTTGGGGACTAGTAGATATGTCAACAAAATCTATGGTTGCACCACAGGTTATAAATCCAGAATTTGAAAGTTTTGAAAAAAGAGATACAGATTTAAAATTCAATAAAATTCAACTTCCAAATAATTTTGATTATGAAAAAATTTATGAAGTCAGATATGACGATTTGGATTTGAACCATCATGCAAACAATTCTAACTATATTGCTTGGGCATTAGAAACTTTACCTTATGATTTTAGAAATAGAAATACTATTTCTAATGTTGATATTTTACTAAAAAACGATACTACTGCAGGGGAAATCATAATTGCACAAACTAAAATTAATGATTTTCAAACAATTCATGTTATTAAAAACAAAGCAGACAATACTGATTTGGCACACCTGAATATTGAGTGGAAGTAGATATGTTCACATCGTCATTCAGAGGGCGTAGCCCGAAGAATCTCTTTCAAACCTCGTTAGAGATATTTCGCTAATGCTCAATATGACAGAATATTTTAGACGAACTTTAAATTATTTAAAAACCAAACAACACACATACAAAAGCATTATCAAAATCAAAGCTAATATGCCAATTATGTTTGAATCTTTTTTACGAGTACGTTTTGACGAAAGTTCGACTATTGGTTCATCATCTTTAACTTTATTACTTGATTTTGCTTCTAAATATTTTTCTTTTAAAGATTTTTTTGTTTTTTCTCCTGTAATCAAAAGTTCAGTATCAAATTCAAGCTTTAATAATTTTATTTTTTTAGGATTCTTCGAAAACGCATAGTTAATAGAAACCTCAAATGCTCGTTGCAAACAGTCCAAAGCAGTTGTTGCCGGTAACTTTGCACCTGACGTATGGGCTGAATTATTTCCCTCTTTTTTGATAAAATACAAATCTTCTATAACTTCTTTTTCTTGTTCTGAACCGGTAGACTTGTCACAAAGAGTTGCTAACATATCATCAAAAGTTTTTTCTTTTGTTCTTTGCCCGCCTAATATTTTCTTACAAATATTTTCAGCAAACTTACGTATCTGAACAATACATTGATCAAAATATTCATCTCGATACAATTGTTCAGCCGTTTCTATCATTTCAAACAATTTTCTATCTGTGGTTTTTAGAAAATCAAAATTTGAACTCATTCTATACGCCAATTAGTTTTAAAACATCTTTGTATTCTGCTGAAGCTTTTTGGACTTCCGCATTAGCAAATTTAATTGCGTTATCAGGGTCTTTCAAACCATTTCCTGTTAATACACAAACGATATCTGAACCAGCTCTAACAAGTCCTTTTTCGTGAGCCTGTAATAACCCTGCAACAG
>CAKUVB010000214.1 GCA_934693215.1 uncultured Candidatus Melainabacteria bacterium | reverse complement strand
TTTTTTACCTTTTTCCATTGACATTTCTACCAATTGACCAACACCATTAACATCTAATGTTTCAAATGGGTTTGATGCTAATATCTTTTGTTCAACATATCTGTTTAAGAATTTGCCTTCTGCTCACTTTGAACACACTGTTTGGTGTTCAGAAGATGGCCCTGTCCCTATGACAACATTGATGAAATAGAGATTATAAACAATTTATTTATTAACGAGGTTCGGAGTTATCTCCGAACCTCGTTGGTATTACCTATACAATATTTCAAAATGTAACAATATAATAAAATCCTCTAAAGTTTAATAAAAAAATATCGTAATACATGCTGTACGTAGTGTAAAATACTCCAAAATAAAAATTCATTAGGAGAAATATGTCAGAAGACATAAATAACGACAAAAAAATATACATTAACGAACTTCAAAACAAACTCGTTAACATAGAAGAAGTCGCATTCAAAAAAGATTCTAATGCGAAGTCGATTTTTAACGCATACAATTCTCAAAAAGAAGAAAATAATAATCAAGTAGAAAAATTAGACACTAATGAACTAGGGAATTTAATAAATGATATCAAAGCCTATGATGGCAAAGGTGGAAAAAAAGACAATATTATTGATTTCAATGAAGCCAAAATGTTTGTAAAAGATTTTAATAAAAAACACCCTGACACTAAAATTGAAACAAATGATGTTTTCAAATTCATTAAAACCATATTTTCAAGATATGATTATTATGAAACAAATAACGTTACAACTGTAACTAAAAATATGGCTATTGGAGAACCTCTTTCTGAAAAAAAAATTACATTAAAAGTTTTTGTTGAAAATACAGGAACTTATCAAGATATCGAACTATCTATCAAATTATACGCAACTGACAACGAAAATATCCCTCAACAATACAACTGGGAAATAACTAAAGGCAAAGAATATTCCAGTCAACTTGCCGCAGAATATGGATATATTGATGATAATGCCGTTACAACATTTATTCAAAACTCACTAAACGTACCTAATTCTAAAACTTATGAAGTTAATTTTCAACCTAAATATGCCTCGACTAAAACTTCTGATGGTATTAGTGCCGGCAATTATGGCGATTCTGAAATTAATAGTAACCAAGTAACAAATGATAACACTATTATAGTTCCACATAATTTTTCAAAAGACCCTAATCAAATTTATGCAGAATACCAAAATGAAGAAGTTCAAAAAATTATTCAAGATTTTAAAACTTTTTTAAAACAATCAATTAATGATTCAAGCAAAAATCTAGAAGAATATTTAAAATCATATGGTTTATCTGAAAAAGCTGCAAATTTACTTGGATATATTTCATTGCGTGATAATACCGAAGAAAATATGAAAGGATTAATAGACAAAGCTAAAGAATTATTAAATAAAATGGAAAATGCTGACAATTCCCTTGAAGGAATTTTACAACACAAAGATTTTGGTGCTTATTACAAAGAATTAATTGGTTCTGATTTTGACCATGTTAAACTTAAGCATTTCTTCTTTGAAAGAAACAATTACTTAACTAATGAAGCAATTATAGAAACTTATAAATTTGTTCACAACAATATAGATGATTCCGTATCCAAATTTGTTAAAGCATATAACAACTATGATGACGAGCCTCTTTCTAGCGTAGCAGCATTTACAGCAATAGATACCGGACATTATGATCAAAAAGAACAACTAAAAATGAAAAGCAAACGAAAATATGCAGAAGCTTATGAGAATCTGTTTAATATGTATCACAATTTTATCGGAGTTTCACGAGA
>CAKUVB010000213.1 GCA_934693215.1 uncultured Candidatus Melainabacteria bacterium | reverse complement strand
GCTGATGAGTTAGTAAAAGCTGTATTCGAAGCATCTAAATATAAACAAGATATAATGATTGAAGAATACCTGGAAGGAGTAAGCACAACTGTTGGTATTTTAGAAAAAGATGATAAACTTGTTGCAACCGAAATTTTGGAATTTCGTACTCATACAGAATGGTATGACTACGAAGCTAAATATACAAAAGGAATGACTGAGTTCATTATTCCGGCAGAACTTTCTGATGAAATGACTCAAAAAGTAAAAGATATTTCTATTCAAGCTTTTAAGGTTTGTGGTTGTTCTGGTGTTAGTCGTGTTGATTTCTTAATAACAGAGGATACTCCGTATATTTTAGAAGTTAATACAAGTCCGGGAATGACTGATACTAGCGATTTGCCGGCACAAGCAGCTGCTATGGGTATATCTTATGATGAACTTGTAGAAATAATACTTCAAAGTGCAGGATTAAATAAATAATGTCTGATGAAGAAATCAAAAAGATAAATAAATACAACATAAAAAGGCGAATAAAACAATCAAAAATGAAACGAAAAATTCGTCATACTCAACGTAAAATCAAAACCTTGAGAGTTATGCTCAGACTTTTGATGATTATTGGGTTATGTTTCTTATGCTATCACGTTATTTATATGAAAAGTTGGCGATTACCACAAGATACTTTTTCAAAACTTGATAGCCCATCTTTAAAGATTTCAAACAACAAAATTGTGCCATCTTATAAAATTTTGGCTGCTATACGTCAAATAGAAATACCTGATAAGGCTATTTTCTTGATTAGAACAGATGAAATCAGACAAAGTATACTTAGACTAGATCCTATTCAAGATGTATATGTCAGACGTTTTTGGTTTCCTGCAAGACTTGATATAATTGTAAAAGAACGAGTACCGTCAATATTAATTGCACCAAACGAAAAAGTTGAACCAATTGCATATTTTACTCGTGACGGAAAACTAATTGGACATGAATACATGCCATTAAACGTAAACTATAAAACCGTAAAGGTTCTTGCTTACTGTACGAAAGATGATGATTATAGAAAATGGGATTTAAAAAAACAAAACTTTATACGTAAATTAGCCAAAACTGTTGAATATTATTCTTCAGAGCCAATTGAATATATTGATGTAAGAAACCCTGAAGACATTTATATTAAAATAAAACCGGTATTACTTAGACTAGGGCCTATTGATGAAGTTTCGTTTGAAGAAAATGGCAAAAAACGACTTTCAAGACTTCCTTCTCTATTGCCACAGGTAAAATTACTAGATAAAAATATTAAATATTTAGATTTAAGATGGGATAAAGTTAATTATTTAAAACTAAAAAACGATTAAGAGGTTATAATGTTTGAATCACTATCTGATAGATTACAAAATATAATAGCAAATACAACTAGAGAAAAAGAACTAACTCAAGACAATATGAAAGATGCTCTAAGAGAAATCCGTAGAGCATTGTTAGAGGCTGACGTAAACCTACGTGTTGTAAAAGCTTTTATTTCTAGTATAAAAGACAGAGCTGAAGGAGAAAATGTTTTACAAGGGGTAAATCCTTCTCAACAATTAGTTAAAATTGTACATGATGAGTTGATAAACCTTTTAGGCAAAGATGCCTCTCCTCTTAATACATCAGGACACCCAAATATAATAATGATGTTAGGGTTACAAGGTTCAGGTAAAACAACATCATCAGCAAAGCTTGCCGTAAAACTTAAGAAAGAAAATCGAAACCCACTATTAGTTGCTTGTGACGTATATAGACCGGCTGCTATTACTCAGTTAA
>CAKUVB010000212.1 GCA_934693215.1 uncultured Candidatus Melainabacteria bacterium | reverse complement strand
GATTAGAATAGTCCCACCATTTTACATGTAAAATTAATTCACCTATTAAACTAACAAGATATTCTGTTATTGAACCAATAACAAAACCACCAAAAAATAATGTTATTCTATTTTTTTTAAAATATTGTAAAAATATAATCATTATTACGGCACCAAGTCCATAAATACTACAAAATGGTCCATAAACAAAGCTTTGTCTACTTTCAAAAACACCATATCTAACAATTGCAAATATTGTTTCAACAAAGAAGCCAGCAATACTATATATTATAAAATATGCTAGTAATTCCCACATAGTTATTCCTAAAATTGTAACTTTTTTTTTCTTTGAAATTTGCTCCATATATTATTCCCTTTCTATGTAATAATTCTACTATAAGATAAAATAAATTGCAATATATTAAAAATCACATTTTCTATTGAATTACATAAAATGTAGTATGAAAATTAACGACAGAGAAAGGAGAAAAAATGTCAAAATTTATAATTCAAGGTGGAAAAAAGTTAGAAGGCGAAATAAATATATCTGGTTCTAAAAATGCAGCACTGCCTATAATTGCAGCGACTGTATTAAATTCGGGAACAACAACATTATATAATGTTCCAGATATTCAAGATGTTAATACTATGTTTGAAATTTTAAAGAAAATAGGAGCAATAATAAAAAGAAAAAATAATAAAATAATTATAAATACAAATAAAATACATATATATGAAATTCCAGATGATTTAATGAGACAAATGCGTTCGTCTGTAATACTTGCAGGTGCATTATTAGGAAAATATCATAAAGCTAGATTTTCATGTCCTGGAGGATGTGATATTGGTTCAAGACCAATAGATTTACATTTAAAAGGTTTTGAAAAACTAGGTGTAAATATTAAAGAAGAATATGGAGAGATATATTGTGATGCTGAAAAAATAATAGGAACACAAATACATTTAGATTTTCCAAGTGTTGGAGCAACTGAAAATATTATTTTAGCTGCATGTTTAGGAGAAGGAAGTACAGTAATTACAAATGCTGCAAGAGAGCCTGAAATTGAGGATATGATAAAATATCTCAATAAAATGGGAGCAAAAATAAATGGTGCTGGAACTGATAAGATTGAAATAATAGGTGTAAAGAGATTATCAGAGGTAAGTTATAATATTATGCCAGATAGAATTGAAGCAGGAACATATTTAGTGGCAGGAGCTATAACAAGTGGAAATATTAAACTTCTTAATGTTGATTCACAGCATATTGAACCAATTTTAAATAAGCTAGATGAAGCAAACTGTAAGCTAAATATTAATAAAAATGAGATTGAAATAATTGCACCTAAAAGAGTAAAGTCAGTTGATATAAAAACAATGCCATATCCAGGTTTTCCAACAGATATGCAATCAATATTTGGAGCATTATTAAGTACAGCTAAAGGAACATCTGTTATAACAGAAAATATATTTGAAAGTAGATATAAATATACTCAAGAATTAATTAGAATGGGAGCAAAAATTAATGTAGAAGGTAGAACTGCTATAATAAAGGGAACAAAAAGAATTCAAGGAGCAAATGTTATTGCAACAGATTTAAGAGGAGGGGCTTCATTGGTTATCGCAGGTTTATATGCAAAAGGTGTTACACAAGTTGATAATATTCATTATATTTTAAGAGGATATGAAAAAATGGATGAAAAACTAAAAAAAATAGGTGCTAAAATTTATATTGAAAAATAAATAAAAAAGACTTTCACTTTTAAAAGTAAGAAAGTCTTTAATTTTTTTATTTATGTTTTAAAATGATTTCTTTTTGCGATTTATATG
>CAKUVB010000211.1 GCA_934693215.1 uncultured Candidatus Melainabacteria bacterium | reverse complement strand
CCTCTTGTCGGCTCATCCAGTATCAGGATCTTCGACTCGCTTGCCAGCCATTTTGCAACTGCAACTTTCTGCTGATTACCTCCTGACAGATTTCCTACCAGTTGATTGATGGAAGGAGTTTTTATCCGAAGTGCATCTTTGTATTTGTCTACACACGTATTTTCTTCTTTAAAATTAATGAATGTCATCTTTGACAGTTCTCTTAAGATCGGCAGTGTAATGTTCCACCGGATCGACATCTTCAGAAGTACACCTTGATTCTTACGATCTTCCGAAACATATGCAATTCCATGCTGGATTGCGTCTTTCGGAGAATGTATGGTAACTTCTTTTCCGTCTACACAGACCGTACCGGAATATTTCTTATCTGCTCCGATGATCAGTCTTGCGATCTCTGTGCTGCCGGCGCCGACCAGTCCTGCCAGTCCGACGATCTCACCCTCCCGGACGGAGAATGATGTCTCTTCATTGGATGGTCCGCACAAATTCTTTACTTCCAGTAACGTTTTTCCTAATTTTGGATGTCTTTCCGGATAGGTCTCTGTCAGTTCACGGCCAACCATATCATATATTAACTGATTCTTATTCGTATCTTCTTTGTTAACTGTTTTGATCACTTCGCCGTCACGCATTACCGTAATGCGGTCAGCCAGTTCAAATATCTCGTCCATACGGTGAGAGATATAAATAATCGAAACGCCCCTTTTTTTCAGATTCCTTACGAGTTTAAATAAAATCTCAACTTCATTATCCGTAAGCGGTGCCGTCGGCTCATCCATGATCAGAAGCTTTACATTTTTTGCCAGTGCCTTTGCGATCTCTACCAGCTGCATATACGCTACAGTCAAATCTTTGATTCTTACATTTGGATCAATATTCGTATTTAATTCTTTTAATATCTTTTTTGTACGCTCTGCCAGTTCCTTTCGGTCAATGAATATGCTCTGGTTGACTTTCGTACCCATATATATATTTTCCTGTACAGTCAGTTCCGGTGCCAGATTGAATTCCTGATAGATTGCTTCGATTCCGATCTGGCTCGATAAGATCGGATTCAGTTCTGTATATTCTTTTCCCTCATAAATAACTTTACCTTCATCTGGTGTGATTGCCCCCGTAATCGTTTTAATCATCGTCGATTTACCTGCACCGTTTTCTCCTACCAGTGCATGTACCTCGCCCTTCGTAACTTCAAAAGAAACGTGATTTAAAGCAACTACGCCCGGATATCGTTTTGTAACATCTTTTATTTCCAAAATGTTTTCCATATAGCTTCACCGTCCTTATGCTCTTTCTGGAAAAATTAATGGTATGAGTACGACGCCTCATACCATTAATCTTCCATACGTTCTTTCTTCGTCTGCTACTCTTCGATGCTCTTCTTATATTCTGCTACGTTATCTGCAGTAATTCCTTCTAATGGGAATAATTTTTCTCTTTCTTCTAATTTTCCGTTCTTAGCAAGTTCAACTGCCATATCGATGAAATAGTTAGCATTTTTCAGCATGTTTGTACTTACAGTTGCTTTGAAAGCTCCGCCTTCTTCGATTGCTGCAAGTGCATCATCTACTGCATCTCCGCCGAACATACCTAATTTATCATTTTTAATTCCTGCTGATTTAAATGATTCGTATACACCTAATACACCAGCATCGTTGATTCCTACAACAACATTTAAGTCTTTGTTAGACTGTACCCATGCATCTCCGACATCTACACCTTCCGGAGTGTATCCTGCTTTTGCAGTTACTTCTACATTTGCATTTGGAGCAAGTTCTTTTAATGCGTCAAGGATACCTTCTTCTCTTGTTACCAGGAATGGAT
>CAKUVB010000210.1 GCA_934693215.1 uncultured Candidatus Melainabacteria bacterium | reverse complement strand
TCCATATTGTGTTGAACTGTTAGCGATGCCATGTTTGTGTTGATAGTTAGTGTCATATTGACTCCTTTCATATTTTAGTGAAAATTATCCTTATTTTCACTTCTGATAACAAATACATATTCCTAAATTAAATTAAGTGCGATAGATGGTGTTTGGTTCGCTGTTGTCAACAAACTTGCTGATGCTTGTTGCAAAATTTGAGCCTTAATAAAGTTTGATGATTCTGATGCAACATCTGTATCTCTCACTGTAGATAATGAAGATGACAAGTTATCATATTGAATTGTCAAAGCGTCTGCTGCAGAATCAAGCCTGTTTTGGTATGCACCAATTTTTGTTTGACGTATTGTTACATCATTTATACCTTTATCAATTGCATCTAATGCATTTTTTATATTTGTAGCATTAGGAGTTGTAATAAAAGCTTTATATTCAGTAGCCGTTTTACCTATAATTGTTCCTGCTTTTGCATCTGCAAATAATCCAGCTTCTAAAACGATTGTACTATTAGTAGACGAATCAATACCTACCTGAAGATTTACACCATTATTTAATGCACCTGTCATCAATTTTTGACCATTATAATCTGTTAAAGCAGCTATTCTATCTATTTCTGTAAATCTTGCCTCTATCTCTGCATTAATTGCCGCAAGAGAATCTGTACCATAAGTTCCATTTGCTGCTTCTTCTGTCAAATCTCTTATACGTTGCATATGAGTTATCATGATGTCATAGTTATTCTCTAATGTTGATAACAAACTTGAACCCATTGCTACGTTACTTTGGCAAACTGCAGTTGAACGCAAATTAGTATCCATTTTTGTCATTACTGAATAACCGGCTGCATCATCTTTTGCCGCATTAATTTTGTAACCTGTTGTCATTCTCTCAATTGATTGATTCAATGATTTGGTCGCATTGTCCATATTGTGTTGAACTGTTAGCGATGCCATGTTTGTGTTGATAGTTAGTGTCATATTGACTCCTTTCATATTTTAATAAAGTAATCCATTACTTTATAACGATATACATACGAACAACTCACACAGAGCTATGTTCTAGTTAAACATTGCCTTTGCTAAAATGAACACACTTTGCCCACTTTGATAGTTAGATTAAATTTTTTACACGACTTTTGCTATTCCTTTTTCTAGTCGCATATTTGTTAATAACGATTACACATAGATTCCTTATCTATGCAATATCCCTTCTATATATACTCATTGTATCAACTTTTATATTTATGTAAAGTGCTATTCAATATTTCGTTACAAAAGTTTATAATACATCAACCCAATTATCTCTACCTAATAAACAAAAATTACAATAAAAAACAACCTGACTCATAAAGAATCAGGTTGTTAAAAGCTTTATGTATTATAAATAAAACTAAGCAATAATTTTATCTACAACACCAGCACCAACTGTACGTCCGCCTTCTCTGATAGCGAATCTCATACCAGCTTCGATAGCTACAGGAGCGATAAGTTCAACTTCCATAACTACGTTATCACCAGGCATTACCATTTCGCCGTCAAATTTGATAGAACCAGTTACGTCTGTTGTTCTGATATAGAACTGAGGACGGTATCCTGGGAAGAATGGAGTGTGACGTCCACCTTCATCTTTTGTCAAAACGTATACGTTAGCTGTGAATTTTGTGTGTGGGTGGATTGAACCAGGTTTTGCTAAAACTTGACCACGTTGGATTTCAGTTTTATCAATACCTCTTAACAAAGCACCGATGTTGTCACCAGCTTGACCTTGGTCAAGTTGTTTTCTGAACATTTCAACACCAGTAACTGTAGTTTTCTTAGTTTCGCCTAAACCAACTAATTCAACTTCGTCACCAACTTTAACGATACCACGTTCTAC
>CAKUVB010000209.1 GCA_934693215.1 uncultured Candidatus Melainabacteria bacterium | reverse complement strand
TATATAAGAACCTGAGTTTAAATTCTTCACTTCTTTTTCTAATTCAATGGCATAAAAATCAAATATAGGCTTCATTGACCCCGTAGATGAGCCATAAGAAACTCCGCATCTACCATTTGTAATTATAGGACTTCCTAACAAATTAGCATCTTTTATCGCATTTTCTGAAGTTACTGCAGACATCAAAGCTACTGTTCCCATTGTTCTAGTAACTTTTCGGGTAAAATGCTCAGGCTTTTGAAATCCTGTTACTTTCGCACAAAGTCTTGTGTTCATATTCTTGATTTCATCAAGTTCAGTCCAATATTCAATACAATTTTGGTATGTTTTTAGTCTTTCAAATGCAGTTTCAACAGTAGAACCTAAAGGACTGGCAATTCCCATGCCTGTTACAACAACTCTCCTCACAGATACAAACCTCCGTTTACAGAAATTACTTGACCTGTTATATATGATGCTTTTTCGCTAATTAAAAACTCTATCACATTTGCAACTTCCTCAGCAGTTCCAAAACGCTTCATAGGTATCATATCTAGAACTTTGTCTTTTGGTAAATCTTCTGTCATATCAGATTCAATAACCCCAGGAGCAACACAATTCACAGTAATACCTCGTTTTGCGACTTCAAGACTTAGAGCTTTTGTTGCACCAATAATACCGGCTTTTGACGCACTATAATTCACTTGTCCACGATTTCCTGAGAGTCCTGAAACAGAAGATAGTGTCACAATTCTACCTTTTTGTCTGCTTTGTATCATTGGTAAAATCAAAGGTTTTACGACATTATAAAACCCGTTCAAATTAGTATTGATTACAGAATCCCATTCGTCATCTTCCATTGCCGGAAATACATTGTCCTTTGTGATTCCCGCATTTAGAACAAGACCGAAATATACTCCATTTTCCGCAATATCATTAGTTAAAATTTCTGTGGTTTGTTCTCTATTTGAAATATCAAATTGCAATATACGAGAATTTTCGCCTATTTCCTCTTGGACAGATTTTGCCTTGTCAATATTTTTATTACAATGCAAAACTATGTTATAACCTTGTTTCGCAAGCAATTTAGCCGTTGCTTTACCAATTCCTCTACTTGAACCTGTTATAAGTATTTCTTTAGTTTTTGAATCAGCCATTTTCTATAATACCTTTCGCATTTGCATTTTGATAAACATTAAGAGTTGCACTCGCACATTCTTCATTTTGAGAATCATATATTGAACATTCAAATGAAATTATTCCATCATCTCCAAAAATTTCGTATGCTTTGATGATATATGTTTCGCCGAGTTTAAAAATATCTATACCATTATTATATAACCTAGTACCTAACAAAAACCCAATCTGTGGCTCTTGTTTTTTATTTTTGTAATATGCATAACAACCTATCGTTTGTGCCATAAACTCAATACCACACAAAGATGAAACTCCTTGAAGTTTTTTATCAAAAAATATCATATCATTTTTTATGGTTACTTTAGCAATGATAGATTTGTTTTCTAGGTTTATATCAACCAAATCATCTATAAGAATCATTGGTGCATCATGTGGTAAAATCTCTGTAAGAATCATTCTTCTATACTTTCTATAAAACTCAATATTTATTAATTATCTTATTATACAATTATAGACCAAAGAATTATAAAATTTCATCTAATAATGCAAAATGACAAGATTAATTAATCTTGTCATTTTGTAATTAGGAAAAAGGAAAAGGAAAAATTTATTTATTATGCTGAACCCCATTTGAATGTAGATGAGATTGCATCTTCTCTGAGTTTTTTTACTGAATCTATTTCAGTTGTTATTGTATTTAATTCTGTTGACAATTGGGTAATTTCAGAATCCCAATAGTTTTCTTTTTCGTTCAAATCTGCTTTTGCGGCATTATACCAAGCAGTAATTGTTTCTCTTGTTGATTGGTCAGTTTGCTCAA
>CAKUVB010000208.1 GCA_934693215.1 uncultured Candidatus Melainabacteria bacterium | reverse complement strand
GATTTTGAATCTGCACTTGATAAAGCTACAACAAGAGAAGATTTTCTTGCTATTAGAAATGAAATTTTAAAAATGCCTAATTCTCCAGAAAGAGTTAAATTATTTGAGTCATACCTAAAAACTTATCAAGATTGGTCAACAAGAAGAATAAACGGAAACGACCCTAACCAATATACTGACAAGGCTAACATGGCAGTAAAAAATATGGCTGAAGGAGTTGATAAAACATTATCTCAAAGCGAAATCATAAGAATATTTAACGATACTAATTTATCAGATGAACAAGCTGACCAAATCTTTAAAGATTTACAAATGACAGATAGAGATATTTCCCGCATGCGTTGGCATAAAGATTCTAAGACAAATAAAATTGCAGCAGTATTAAAGCATTTATCAGAAAATTCTGATATGAGAAAGCTAGAATCTAATGAACTTAAAAATCTTATTGCGTATTATATAGATGAAAATAATATAGGTATTGCCAGTCAATTATTAACAAGCAATAATGATATTGATATCTTTAATACCTTAGGAAATATTCGATATAGAAATTACAATACGTTCGGACCGGATTCTTATCTAAATGAAGAATATAGCAAAGCCCGTATTGAAGCTACACAGGAAATATTAAACTCCGGTAAACCCGAATTATTAGCAGAAATATTACCTCAAATAAATTCTGAAAATAAAAATGATATTCTTAACTATTATTTAAAAACTAAAGATAATAACAATTTTTTAACAGAAACAATAACAAACTTAAAAACGTTATATCCAGATGAATCAGGTCTTGAAAGGTTTTGTATCGAATATGTAAAAACTCCTGAACATGCAAATGTTTTGAATGGAATATCTAAATCTAGATTTGAAACACTTAGGGATATTCTCGAATATATGGATTCTTCTCCTGAAATTGCAAAACAATTTTCAGAATTTGCGTCTAAAGATATAAATTTACTTCTACATAGCAAAGCAGACATTCTTAATTCTGTAATACATAATAAAGCAGACTTAAACGAATTATTAAATCAATATATACAAGAAGATAATGTTATAAAACAATACTTAAATCTTAAAAATATTGATTTTAAATCTCATAATTTGAATCAAAATGAATCAAAGAATATCAAAGAGATTATTTCTCTTTGCAAAAAATCAAATACAGAATTAAATCTAAAAAACATGATATTTGTCGATAATGCTAATAAAACTATGCAAGAAAATTTATATTTTAGCGATTCGACGAGTTTTATACCTGAAATCTTGAAAGAAATAAAACCAGAAGAACAAAATGATTTCTTATCACTGATCGAATATAGCAATCAAGAAGTAAAAAAAGCAATAAAAGAAAATCCTTATACAAATAATGGACTTGAAACAGAACAAACTATTAATAAAATAGTCAAATTGTATAAAGAATATCCAAAAGAAGTTTTAACACTAATTAATAAAAAAATAATAACTTCTAAATATCAAGAAACAAATCAATTTAACATTAATGATATAACAAAATTAGCTCCTGTTATGAAGGAATATCCGCAAGAAGTTTCGACATTAATTAATAAAAAAATGATTTATTCTACAAATGAATTTAATATTGATGATATAACAGAATTAGCACAAGTTATGAACAAATATCCAAAGGAAGTTTCGACATTAATTAATGAAAAAATGATGACTTCTGGCGGCGTAGAAGTACCTAGATTCAATAATAATGTAATCAAAGAATTAGCACCCGCTATAAATAAATACCCAGAAGAAACTTCTACTCTTTTGAAAGAAAAAATAATTAATAATGATGGACAAGAACAATATAGATTTAATGGTTATGCAATTATTCAATTAGCTCCTATTATGAATAAATATCCAGAGGAAGTTTCTGCACTTTTAAAAGAAACAAAGGTTAATGATTATGATAAATCTCGATTTGATACTTCTGAAATTGTTCAATTAGCACCCGTTATGAATAAATACCC
>CAKUVB010000207.1 GCA_934693215.1 uncultured Candidatus Melainabacteria bacterium | reverse complement strand
AAAGTTTTTTTAGCTCTATTTTTGAAAGTTTAGTTTTAATAATTTCGTTATTAGATTTTTTTAGGTGTTTTTTCCATTGAAAAATACCAATAATTTGCATTGGTAAATAATATCCCATATATAACAATAGGTTGCCGAATAATGCATTTTTAAAAGCTAGGTAACTATAAAAACAAGTTCCTGTTAGTCCAAATAAGTAACAAGATATTTTGCCCTTACCTGCGAGTATTGTATATAATATCCCACAAATTGCAGATATTATTGCAACGATACTGTCGTTTAATATTAATACGTTAAAAAGAATTGTAGAAGCAATAATTATAAGTCCATATAATTCATGTTTTTCCCAACCGGAAAGTTCTAATTTTACAAATTGTTTAATGTTTTCGAGATTAATTTTACTTTTCATTATTTATGTTATCTAATAAAAATAGATGAAAGTAAATTTAAGAACAAAAAGTTTATATAAAAATCAACTATTACTTAAGGGATTGGAGTTTGCAGCAGATAAAAGTCCAACATTTATGGCGGGGACTGCATTAGCTTTTTCAACACTAAGACCTTTATCAATTCTTGCTACTCCAAAAACAGATAGAGAAAATAAAAAACTTGCCTGTGCAAAATCTATTGCTTCTGCTGGTATAAATTACACCTTGATGTATGGTTTGACGTCAGTTTTGTCTAGAGGGATAAAAAATATTGAAACAAAGCCTGATGTTTATTTAAAACCTAAGACAATAAAAATACTTAAAGAAACAGGAAAACCTCTTTCTGCTTCAAAAAAATACCAATTTTTAGCACAGTTTTTCAAATTAGGACTAGGGTTTGCAATGACGATACCGAAGTCCTCTCTTACTTGTGCATTAATTCCTACAATTATGGATAAGTTATTAAATAATAAAAAACAAACTTCTGATTCTATAAACAAACAAACAGTATCACCAAGTTTTAAGGGTGGGGCAAGGTTAAACCTTCTATCAAAAGGGATAGGTAAAGTTATGGATAAGTCTTGTATGCTAAATATGGCAGAAAAATTCAAAGATACAAATTACGCAATGCATATTCCTGTTATGGGTGATATTTTATCAACAGGAGCTTTTATTCATCAATCTAATAAGAGTAAAAAAATTAAACAAGATAGGAAAAAAGTTCTTAATTATAATGTTGGAATATCAACTGGACTTAGCATTGTGGCGAGTTATATAGTTGATAAAGCCTTAGATAAACCAACAGAAAAAATTATTAAGAAATTTTCAGAAGTGAATAAAGACGCACCAAAACTTGCTAAATATGTAGAGGGGATAAAAATTGCTAAACCAACATTGATTATGGGTGGAATTTATTATTTAGCAATACCTCTTGTATCTACATTTTGGGCAGAACGGGTTAATAATAAACAAAAAAAATAAATAGAAAATTATTCACCCATAACTTTTACGATAACACGTTTTTTACGTTGTCCGTCAAACTCTGCGTAATATATTTGTTGCCAAGTCCCAAAATCTAATCTGCCGGCTGTTATCGGAACAATAACTTCGTGACCAATTAGTAAACTTTTTAGGTGACTATCTCCATTAGTTTCGCCTGTGCGATGGTGGTTATAGTTTATATCAAAAGGTGCAAGTTCTTCTAGCCATTTGTCTATGTCTGCAATTAGTCCGTTTTCTGCATCGTTAACGTATACACCTGCGGTTATGTGCATTGCCGAAACAAGTACCATACCTTCTTTGATACCACTTTTTCTTACAATACTTTGTACTTCATCAGTTATATTTATGTATTCTCGTTGATGTTCTGTGCAAAACCACAAATATTCTGTTGCAAATTTCATAAACATTTCTCCTTTTTGTTTAGATATCATATAACAAAATGTGGTTTTTGACTATGAGTGGAAGATTTATATTTTAAACAAAATAAAAAGGGAAACCACAAAGCGTTTTTCTACACACACTTCACGTATTTCCCTAAAAATCGGTTATTA
>CAKUVB010000206.1 GCA_934693215.1 uncultured Candidatus Melainabacteria bacterium | reverse complement strand
TTAAACAAAATAAAAAGGGAAACCACAAAGCGTTTTTCTACACACACTTCACGTATTTCCCTAAAAATCGGTTATTATTTAGGTTATATTTAGGTTTTAAATATATTATTTGTTGAAATTAAATAATGTTTAGCTTGTATTATTTAATTTATTTAGGCTTGTAATCCGTAGTGAGAAACTTGAGATTGGACACCGGCTTGAATACGTTGAGTTGTTGCCTTTTCTTCTTCTTCAATAGCCGCCAATTGAGATTCTAACTTAGTTTTCTTCATTTCAAGTTGTTTTTCTCGTTCGTTTAATTGAGCCATAATCCTTTTCTTAATTTGTTCACGAGCTTGTTCATAAGCCTTCATATATGCAATTTGTTGCATTTGAGGAGCATTATCACCAAACTGCGTGAATATACTATTATTATTCATATAGGTTAGCGCTTGACCGGCATATTGCGAAGCCGCTGCGTGAGCCATCATCATTTGATTGATGCCTGCCCCAAAGAGAGAAGGTGGGATAGAGGCAACATCTGTTATTGATGCCGAATCATTTGCTAATGTGGCAGATAAGCTTTGGGTATCTAACAATTGTTGATTGTTATCTGTCAATTGAAATTCGATGTTATTCTTGCGTTGAATCAGGTTCATTTTCCTGAACATCATTAATAGCATACCCATAATAGACCTACCTAACCTTATAACCTTTTTCTTGTTGAACTGTAAAACTATAAGTATTTTACAATCCTATTTGTTTTAACTAACCTAACTAAATTTGTTTTGTTTAAATAACCTTTACATGTATATAAAGTATTTCTGAAACCATGAATTGACATGATTTACAGGCATGTTTACAATTCTTTACATAGTTATAACACTTGATTTACATTATTGATATGTGACAATATTCATGAGGTATTTAATAATATGTCTGATAACAATTTAGTTTACATTTTAGATGGTAAAATTTATATTAATTTGACTAATATGTGTACTAATGACTGTATTTTTTGTTTAAGACGAGATAAAGATGATGTATGTGGTCAGGATATGTGGCTAAAATCTGAAAAAATTACATCAGAAGATGTTATCGAACAATTAAACAAATATGAGGATAAAATTGCAAAAGGTATAACCTTCTGTGGCTATGGTGAACCAACTATGAAATTTGAAGTGTTGAAACAAGTCGCAGAATATGTTAAACAAAATTATCCTGATACTTTTATCAAGGTTAATACAAACGGGCATGGTAATGTAATAAACAAAAAAGATATTTTGCCCGAATTAAAAGGACTTGTAGATGAGTTTTCAATAAGCTTGAATGCTCAAAACTCAGATTTATATAAAGAATTATCACAACCGAAAATAGACAATGCGTATGAGTCAATGAAAGATTTTGCTAAAAAGGCTTATGAGAACGGTTTTAAAACAACATTGTCTGTCGTTTCAGGATATAAAGATTATGACGTAGATTTAGCTCTTTGTGAAAAAATAGCGAAGGATTTACACGCTGGTTTTAGAAACAGAGAGTGGATAGAAAACGGATACTAAAAATAAAACAAAAACAAGCATATATACTTATCAAAAAGGAAAGGTGAAAAAATGCAAAATTTAGACAAAATCATGAAGCCAAAATCTATTGCAGTTATTGGTGCTTCAACAAAAGAACATACTATCGGTTCTGATATCATGAAAAGATTACAGGAATACAATTTCAACGGTAAAATTTATCCTGTAAACCCAAAAGGTGGAATTATTGAAGGCTTACAAGCTTATACTTCTGTTTTAGAAATTCCAGAAGAAGTTGATTTAGCTATTATTGTAGTAAATGCTAAATTCGTTCTTTCTACAATTGACCAATGCCACGAAAAGGGTATTAAAGGTCTTTGTATCATTACTGCCGGTTTCAAAGAAACTGGTAAAGAAGGTGCAGAAGTTGAAAAACAATTATTAGCAAAAGTTAGAGAATACGGTATGAGATGCGTAGGTCCTAACTGTTTAGG
>CAKUVB010000205.1 GCA_934693215.1 uncultured Candidatus Melainabacteria bacterium | reverse complement strand
TTCAAGAGAGAATATTGCAACAGGAGCTTTACCTCTTAATGCAGCATTTTGAGCGATATTTAGTGCAAAAGCAGTTTTTCCCATAGCCGGACGTGCCGCTAGAATAATCAAGTCAGATTTTTGAAGTCCACTTGTCATTTCATCAAGCTCGTAAAAACCTGTTGAAACCCCTGTTAGTTCTCCTCTATGTTGATATCTATATTCTATCTTTTCGTAAGTTTTTAGCACTAAATCTTTTACGTGCGTTAAGTCTTTTGTTGCTTTTTGAGATGCGATATTAAAAATCAATCTTTCAGCTTTTTCAAGAGATTCTTCAACAGGAGTAAGTTCGTAGCCTGAGGTAACAATTTCAGACCCTGCGTTAATTAATGAGCGTTTTATTGCCTTTTCTTGAATTTGTTTTGCGTAATATTCTACGTTAGAGGTTGTTATTGTTTTAAAACTCAAGTCGTTTATGAATGCACGACCACCAACAAGTTCAAGTTTTTGGTTCATATTTAATACATCTGATACAGAAACAATATCAATTCTATCATTACTGTTAAATAGTTGTAACATTGCTTCATATACATATCTGTGTGCAGGTTTGTAGAATGAGTCAGGAGTTATAAATTCTACAACTCTTGTTAAACAAACGGGACTAACTAAAATTGCACCTAATACAGCCTCCTCAGCATCGGTGTTTTGGGGCATTAATGCTGATACTGCCGGATCTTGATTTTTCTTTGAATATGATGAAACCGCCACTTTAAAATTCCTCCCTCTCTAAAATTATACATTGATGAATTTTATTTTTGAACAGAATTAAAAGGAATGTAACGATTTTTATAACTTAAACTATTTACCAGAATCATATTTAATGATAGAATATAGCCGAGAAGGATTATAATAATGGGAATAAAAAATTTTTTATCTAAAACAAGAGTGATTGATATACAATCTTGTCTTCCGGACGGAGTAATTTTAGTAACTACAGAAGGTACTATTCAATGGAATAACGATGTCGCTATGACGTTGTTTCCTCAAGTTGTTTCGTTAATAAATACAAATGTTGATGAGTATTTAGATGACGGGTTAAATATTATTATAGCTGCTGCTGATACTTCAAAACCTGTTGTAGCAAAAGTTGTAGGGTCAGAAGAATACATTGAACTTACGGCAAAGGCAATTGAGGGTGCATATGTTGTATCAATGCGTGATGCTACTCAAAAATATAAAACAGTAAATACTATAATAGAAGGTCACGAAAATAGTAAAAAAATAAACAATGATAAAAATGCGTTCCTTATAAAACTTTCTAATGATTTGAAATCTCCACTACATTCAATAATTGGATTTTCTCAAGCTATTATTGATGGTTTAGGTGGTTCAGTATCAGAAAAACAAGAAAAATATTTAAAAATAATAAATAAAAATTCATCAGATTTATTATACTTTTTCAATAAGCTTTTAGAACTTTCTCAAACTGAAAGTGGCAATTTTGAAAAAGAAGTTAAATTCTTTGATGTCGCAAATACAATTAATTCTGTTATAAGAACTGGTGAGCAATTGTATTCAGAAAAAAAATTAGAAATGTCATTGAATGTAGAAGAAAATGTTAAAAAGACAATTTATTCTGATGAAAAGGCATTTAAGCTAATGTTCCAAACTCTTATGGAAACATTAATCAGAGCAACTGATTTAGGTTCTATTGAGGTTAATCTTGCAACTGCAGATGAGGAATTTCTGGCAACTCATAATCTAGTTGATTGTTCTGGGTTAATAATTACAATTATGAGCAGTAGTAACGGTATTTTAGAATCTGAAATACCAACTTTATTTGACCCTTATGCAGTCGTAGACAAGTCAAATAAACGCTCGATTATTCGTGCGATTGCTTTAGCAAGTGTAAGAAACTTGATGAATTATTTACAAGGTATTGTTTGGGCAGAGAATGTACCTTTGAAAGGTACTGCTTTTAAAATAATTTTACCGTTTGAGAAAGAAGTAAATGAGT
>CAKUVB010000204.1 GCA_934693215.1 uncultured Candidatus Melainabacteria bacterium | reverse complement strand
ATGTAGTTGAAATCATGCCAGCTTATGAAAAAATTGTTACAAGAATATGTTTCTTTGGAGATGAAGTAGAAAAAATTGTAAAAATTGACCCCGTTTCAGGAGAAATTGTAGAAGTTCCAGATAAAGTTGTTATTTATCCTGCAGTGCATTATCTTTCAAACGATGATAATGTAGATGAAACGATTTCTATAATTCGTCAAGAATTAAAAAATAGAGTTATAGAACTTGAAAATGAGAATAAAATTTTAGAATCTCAACGACTTCAACAACGAGTTAAATACGATATCGAAATGATAAAAGAAATGGGATATTGTTCAGGTATAGAAAATTATTCACGAATAATCGAAAGACGTCCAATAGGTTCAGCACCAGCAACCCTACTAGATTATTTTCAAGGTGATTTTCTAACAGTTGTAGATGAGTCACATGTTACCTTACCTCAACTAAAAGGAATGTTTCATGGTGATAGAGCAAGAAAAAACACCCTTGTTGATTATGGGTTTAGACTACCTTGTGCAAAGGATAATAGACCTTTGACAGACAAAGAATTTTTTGAAAAAGTACATCAAAAAATATACATCTCTGCAACTCCGTCAGAATTTGAACTAAAAACTTCACAACAATTAGTTGAACAAATCATTAGACCAACAGGTTTGGTTGACCCTAAAATTAGTATTAGACCAATTGATACACAAATAAAAGATTTAATCTCAGAAATAAAAAAACGTGTAGAAAAAAATGAAAGAGTTTTGATTACAACTCTTACAAAAAAAATGGCAGAAGAACTTTGTGATTACTTTTTGCAACAAGATATAAAAGTTCGCTATCTGCACAGTGATATAAAATCTATTGAACGAGTAGAAATACTCAGAGATTTAAGACTTGGAGAGTTTGATGTTTTGATAGGTGTAAACCTGTTAAGAGAAGGATTAGATATTCCTGAAGTTTCTCTTGTTGCAATAATGGACGCTGATAAAGAAGGCTTTTTACGTTCGGATACAAGCTTGATTCAAACCATAGGTCGTGCCGCTCGTAACTCTTGCGGTGAAGTTATTATGTATGCAGACAAAATTACCGGTTCTATGCAACGAGCAATAGACGAGACAAATAGACGTAGAGAAGTTCAACTTGCATATAATAAAAAATACGGGATTATTCCTAAAACAATTAAAAAACCGATTGAAAACAATTTATTATCTCTTGTTGCAAGTTATAGAGATTTAGAAGATATTATCGCTGAAGAAATGGTAGACTTGAATATTGATAAAAAAGATTTACCAAAATTAATTAACAAATTAGAAAAAGATATGCATAAATCCGCAAAACTTCTTGATTTTGAACGTGCTGCAGAAATTCGTGACCAACTAAAAAAATTACGAGAAATGTTGTAAAGATTTGTAAATAAAATTGCTTATACTTTAATGTTTTTAAGTATTTATGCCGTTATACATAACAGAATATCATGTTTAATGGTATCAAAAACAAGGGAAACACAAGAAAAATGGGAATGTCGTCATCACAAGCTAGATTATTGTCACTAACTGCACGTCAACACAACGTGGAGTATAGAGCTCAAAAATTGCAAGCTGAAAAACTTCAGATGGCAAACGATTCCGATCGTGTTTATAACACTTATCTAAATGCCCTTAATGCTACAAAAATTCAAGCTAGAGTTGCCAATCAATGGGAATGTGACTCTTTCCAAGATGCTACTCTTGCTATGCTTGAACATGGTATTTTAAACAAACCTAATGAAACTGTAGCGGCTAACACTCTTTTCTTACAAGATACTAGTACCGGTTCTAACTGTATTTATGTAACTAGAGAAGTTGCTAACAAGTACGGTATAGACCAAGATACCACCCCTTATGTTGGTTCTATGGACGACTATTTCAGAAATGTTTGTGGATTAACAGATGCAGACAGAAAAGTTGTTTCAACTTCTAAAGTTTTTAGCCATAATGAACCTATTGTTGGAAGTGTAGCTTCGTTTAATGC
>CAKUVB010000203.1 GCA_934693215.1 uncultured Candidatus Melainabacteria bacterium | reverse complement strand
GAATAGAAGCTTCTGAAGGTTCAAGTGTTGAAGAAGGCGATGTTCTTTTAGTTCTTGAAGCTATGAAAATGGAAATTGAAGTAAAAGCTCCAAAAGCTGGTACTGTACAATCAATCCTTGTTTCTCAAGGTGATAAAGTTGTAAGTGGTCAAGCTTTGGTAACTTTGGGTTAGTATAGGGAGGTAAATAGTTATGAATATTGCAGACGGTTTACATACTCTCTGGGACTCAACAGGTATTATGGGTTTTGTTCATTCAGCTCAAAATGCCGTTGCTGATCCAAATTTACAAGGTTTTGAACAAATCTTACACATGCATGGACAATGGATAATGATTCTTATTTGTTTGTTCTTGCTATGGTTAGGTATCAAAAAACAATTTGAACCATTACTTCTTGTTCCTATTGCGTTTGGTGGTTTATTATCAAACATTCCAATGCCATTAGGTGAAGAAATTGCTGGTCCAAATGGTTTCTTAGGTATTATATTTGAAGCTGGTATTCACAAAGGTTTATTCCCATTGATTATTTTCATGGGTGTAGGTGCTATGACTGACTTCGGACCTTTGATTGCAAACCCTAAAACAGCTCTTTTAGGTGGTGCTGCTCAATTTGGTATCTTTGGTGCGTTATTAATGGCATATTGTCTATTTGGATTTTCAATGCCTGAAGCTGCATCTATCGGTATTATTGGTGGTGCTGATGGTCCAACATCAATTTATGTAACAACAAAACTTGCTGAAAATTTACTTGGACCAATTGCAGTTGCTGCATACTCTTACATGGCTTTAGTTCCGGTTATTCAACCTCCTATTATGAAGTTGTTAACAACTGAAGCTGAACGTAAGATTCAAATGACTCAGTTAAGAGAAGTATCAAAAAGAGAAAAAATAGTTTTCCCTCTTATGATATTACTTCTTTGTGTAATATTCTTACCTAGTGCATGTCCACTTTTAGGTGCGTTATGCTTTGGTAATTTATGTAAAGAATGTGGTGTTGTAGATAGACTTTCTGACACAATGCAAAATGCTTTAATCAATATTGTTACAATATTCTTAGGCTTGTCAGTTGGTTCAAAATTATCTGCAAGTCAGTTCTTGACAGTACAAACATTATTCATCTTGTTGTTAGGTATTATAGCATTTTCACTTGCTACAGGTGCTGGTGTATTAATGGCTAAATTGATGAATTTATGTTCTAAGACAAAAATTAACCCATTAATTGGTTCTGCTGGTGTTTCTGCAGTTCCAATGGCCGCTCGTGTTTCTAACAAGGTTGGTTTAGAGGCTAATCCTCAAAACTTCTTATTGATGCACGCAATGGGACCTAATGTTGCAGGGGTTATTGGTTCTGCAGTTGCAGCCGGTGTACTTCTAGCATTGTGTCACTAATTTTATTAATAAATACCTTGTCTTATTTTTAAGGCAAGGTATTTTTATATTTATATGAATAAAAAGTTTTTAGGGATATTTTTAATTTGTTTATTGTTTGTAGGGTTTTTATTTAGTTATAAAGATTCATACTTATTAACGCCTAAACCAAAGCTTACAAATCAATCTTTACCTATCACTTCTAAACAGTTACTTTCATTTCAAGACAAAGAGTTATGTGAAGCTGTTTCAAAGAAAATGAATCTTCCTCTTGAAGATGTTTTAGCTTTAGCATGCCTTTCGGATTTGTCTAATGATAAGGAGTCTGCTTATTATGTAAAAGATTGTATGCCGATTAATGTTGAAAAATTTAAAGAAAAATTAGTTATTGCTAAAAATAAACAATATTGTATTTGTAATAAAAAATATCATAAGTATCATAAATTAACTTGTAAATTTGGCTTGAAGACAAAAGATTATGTTATTATTCCATTGAAAGATATAAAAGATTATGAGCCATGTAGCTACTGTTGTCGAAATAAGAAAAAACAATCTCATATCACAAAAAAATCACAAACAAGTAAAAAATCTTCATTTATACGTCCTGCTATGGTGTTTGCTGATAAATATATAAGAGTTGTGTTATCTGACCATACAACTACATTAAAACC
>CAKUVB010000202.1 GCA_934693215.1 uncultured Candidatus Melainabacteria bacterium | reverse complement strand
CAAATGTTCTAATTCATCTTGATATGGTGATAATTTTGTAATTTCTTCAATTACTTTTGGTAAATTCTCTAAAGTATAATCAATTTCTTTTTCTGTAGTAAATCTACTTAAAGAAAATCTTATACTACCATGCAATGAAGTAAATGGAACACCCATAGCTCTTAGAACATGACTAGGTTCTAGAGAGCCTGATGTACAAGCACTACCCGAGCTTGCACAAATTCCAATATCGCTAAGGTGTAACAAGATTAATTCACCTTCTATATATTCAAAACCAATATTTGTAGTGTTTGGAACTCTGTTAGAAATAGACGAATTTAATCGAGCATTAAACACTTTTTTCAAAATACCTGTTTCAAGTTTATCACGCAATCGTTTAATCTCAGTTACTTCATATTTCAAAGATTCTTTTGCAAGTTCAGCTGCAACTCCCATACCAACGATATACGGTACATTTTCTGTTCCGGCTCTTTGTCCTCTTTCTTGGTGTCCACCAATAATTAATGGAGGCATAATAACATTTGATTTAACATACAACGCACCAACCCCTTTAGGAGCATGGAATTTATGTCCTGAAACACTTAACAAATCAATATTTGTTGATTTTAAATCAAAATCAATTTTTCCTGAAGCTTGCACAGCATCAACAAAGAACTTTGTATTAGGATTTTTTGATTTGATTATTTCTCCAATTTCTTCTACAGGGAACAAAACACCTGTTTCATTATTAGCCCACATTACAGAAACTAAAGCAGTATCATCATCTATTTTTTCTTTTAATTCTTCAAGTTCTAATTCACCGTTAGATTTCACACCGATATAATCTACTTTATATCCTTGTTTTTCAAGTGATTTATACACATTCAAAACACAAGGGTGTTCAACTTTAGTTGTTATAATATGTTTTTTGCTTTTATTAGCAGCCAAAACACCTTTTATTGCAGTATTTGCACTTTCTGAGCCACAAGAAGTAAATATAACCTCTCTTTCAGATTTTGCACCAAAGAAATCCCTCATTTGAGCTCTAGCTTTTGCAATAGCCTTTGCGGGTTTCACACTAAACTGATACATTGAAGATGGGTTTGCATAATCATCTTCTAAATAAGGAAGCATCGCTTCTAATACACGTTTATCAACTTTTGTAGTTGCATTATTATCTAAATATATAACCATTATACTTGTATAACCTCGATATCTTGATTAACTTTGTCTTGTAGAGTTGTTTCAACAAAAGATTTCAATGTTAAAATTGAATTTTTACAACTTGAACATCTACCTTGTAATTTTACATAAACTTTATTATCTTCAATATCAACCAACTCTATATCTCCACCATCTTTTTGAAGTTCAGGAGCTATAACTGTTTCTATTACTTTGTTTATTTTCAAAACCATTTGAGCCGCAGATAATTTTGGTTGTTCTTTCTTCGCATATTTATCAATAATATTTTGTATTAATGATTTACATCTTCCACAAGCTCCACCGGCTTTTGTATAATTTGTAATATCTTCAATTGTTGTTAGGTTATTAACTTGAATAGCCTCTATTATTTGTTGCTCTGTAACATTGAAACAAGTACAAATAATTTTTTCTGCAGATGCCGGTGTAGAATCTGTTATAGAATAATCTTGACCATAATATTTCTTTAAAGCATCTTCTAGAGCTTCATGTCCCATTACAGAACAATGCATTTTTTCAGGAGGCAACCCACCCAATTCTTCTGCAATTTCTTTATTAGTAATTTTTTTAACTTCTTCTAGAGATTTTCCAATAATCATTTCTGTTAAAATACTAGAACTGGCAACAGCAGAGCCACAGCCAAAAGTTTGGAATTTAGCATCTTTAATTATACCATTTTCTAACTTTATATATAATTTTAAAGAATCACCACAAGCTAGTGAACCAGCTTCACCAATCAAATCAGCATTATCAATTTTGCCAACATTTCTTGGGTTTCTATAATGATCCATTACTTTTTCTGAATAATCCCACATAATTTATACCTCGCCTATCAGTATTATTTTAGCATTAACAAAAAAACAGTAGTAA
>CAKUVB010000201.1 GCA_934693215.1 uncultured Candidatus Melainabacteria bacterium | reverse complement strand
TGTTCAATCAATTGTCGAACATGCAATTAATTATGCAAAAGATAAAGGTTTCAATACACTTATTCTTGATACAGCAGGTCGTCTACAGATTGATACAGATATGATGGCTGAGTTGTTATTGATTGATAGAATTTTCAACCCTCAAGAAAAATTGTTAGTTATAGATGCAATGACAGGTCAAGAAACTGTTAATGTTGCAGAAACTTTTGATTCTCAATTAAATCTAACAGGGCTTGTGCTTACAAAGTTAGACGGTGACTCAAGAGGTGGTGCAGCTTTATCTGTTGCATACTGTACTAAAAAACCAATTAAATTAACCGGTACAGGAGAAAAATTAAATGCATTAGAAGATTTTTACCCTGAAAGAATGGCAACAAGAATTTTAGGTATGGGTGATATTGTTTCTCTTGTTGAAAGGGCTCAAGAAGTTTTTGACGAAAAAGAAGCTAAAGAATTAGAGAAGAAAATGGAAAAAGCTGAATTTTCATTCAATGATTTCTTAAAAATCCAGAAACAAATGAAAATGTTAGGTTCTTTTGACCAAATCTTAGGTATGATTCCCGGAATGAATATATCAAAAGATGATAAAGAAAAAATTTCACACGAAGGAGAAAAGCAATTCAAAAGAATTGAAGTCATGATACAAAGTATGACACCCCAAGAAAGAAACCACCCTGAGTTAATGAATTCCAGCAGAAAAAGACGTATTGCAGAAGGTTCAGGAATAGCTATTCATGATTTGAATATTTTTATCAAACAATTTGAACAAATGCGAACTATGATGAAGGGTATGTCTGACATGAAAAAAAGTTTTGGAAAGTTTAAAGGCATGAACCCAGCATTAGGTATGAAGAAAATGATGCAAACTATGAGAAGATTCAGATAATAACAATAGCCTTCACTATTAATTATGTTTGTGTTTCAATAATAATAACCGATTAGATAATATAGGAGATTTTTATGAAGGTAGAAGAAAGAACTTTCGTTGCTATTAAGCCTGATGGTGTAAAAAGAGGTTTGATAGGTAAAATTTTAAGCAGATTTGAAGACAAAGGTTTTAAAATTATAGCTTTAAAGTTACTTCAAGTAACTCCTGAACAAGCAGCATCTCATTATGAAGAACATTATGGTAAACCATTCTACCCAAGATTAGTTCACTATATTACTAGTGGACCTATTGTAGCAATGGTTGTTGAAGGTTATAACGCAGTTTCAAGTGTTAGACATTTAGTCGGTGCTACAGACCCTTCTTCTGCTGATGTTGGAACAATTAGAGCCGATTTTGCTCAAGTAAAAGAATATAACGTAATCCATGCATCTGATTCAGTTGAAAGTGCAAAAAGAGAAACAAAAATTTATTTCGATGAAAATGAATTATGCGATACATGGTCAAACATGTTGGAAATGTTAATTGCTGAAGAAGAAGGTCAAACCGCTTAATAAGGATATATGATGCAAGAAAAGGATTTTTTTAGTTATGAACTTGAACATGTAGATTCAAAAACAGGTGCTAGAGCTGGGATTTTGCATACCCCTCATGGTGATATAAAAACTCCAATTTTTATGCCTGTTGGTACTAATTCTACAGTTAAGCTTGTAACGAATCATCATTTATATGAGTCTAATGCTCAAATAATTCTTGCTAATTCTTATCATCTTCATTTAAGAGCCGGCTCTGAATTAGTCAAAGATTTTGGGGGTATTCATGGTTGGATGAACTGGGATAAACCTGTATTAACAGATTCCGGTGGATTTCAGGTATTTTCTCTTGCTCACTTAAGGAAAGTTACAGAAGAAGGTGTAGAGTTTAGAGACCCAAAAGACGGCAAAAAACATTTTATATCACCTGAAGTTTCTATGGAAATTCAACAGAACATAGGTGCGGATATCATAATGGCATTTGACCAATGCTCACCGTATCCATGTGATTATAAAGATGCTAAAGCGGCTATGGAAAGAACTCATAGATGGTTAGAACGATGCATAAAGGCAAAGACTAATCCAAAACAAGCTCTTTTTCCTATTTGTCAAGGTGCTTTTGATAAAGATTTACGTAGAGAAAGTGCTGCATTCGTATCAAACATCGACGCAGTTGGTTAT
>CAKUVB010000200.1 GCA_934693215.1 uncultured Candidatus Melainabacteria bacterium | reverse complement strand
AGAAAGCCATTGCACCTATTTCAGACAAGTATTTGCCAAGACAAATTTTTTCAGCAGTAGCTTCTGCGTGAAAATCAATAATAATGTATGGAGTAATTTCTTTTAACCTCTCTACTTCTGCTTTTAAGATTTCTAGAGGTGAGTCTATAGGAGGCATGAATACTCTACCTAATGCGTTTATGACTGCGATTTTGTAATCACCTTTGTTAAATATTCTTGAGCCAACTCCAGGGGTATTTGTGGGGTAATTGATAGGGCGAACCAATTTGTCCGCATTATCGATGTAGTTAAAAATCTCTCTTTTATCCCAAATATGATTTCCCGCAGTAAAACAATCAATACCAACTTTGGATAGTTCGTTATAGTTCTTTTCTGTAAGTCCAAATCCATGTGATGCGTTTTCTACGTTGGCAATAACAAAATCAGGATAATTGTTATTTTGACGTAACTCGTCTAAATAGTTGGCAACTGCATTACGTGCGATTTTACCAACCAAATCTCCAAAAAATAAAATTTTTAAACTTCTTGTATTACTCATTATTCTATAATATAGGGGAGAATTTTCTCCCCTATTTATTATTTTGCTATTTCTACAGTTCTGAACTCTCTTACTACTGTAACTCTTATTTGTCCAGGATAATCAAGTTCATTCTCAATTTTCTTTGCGATATCTCGAGCAAGTTTTTGAGATGCTAAATCGTCAAACATTTCTGATTCAACAATTACACGAACCTCTCTACCAGCTTGAACTGCAAATGATTGCTTTATACCTTCGTAACCGTTTACAATTTCTTCGATTTTTTGTAATCGTTTGATATAGATTTCTAATGTGTCACGTCTTGCTCCAGGACGTCCAGCTGATATAGCATCAGCTAATTTTACTAAAACAGCCTCTATTGTATTTGCTGTAACGTCATCGTGGTGAGCTTCTATGGCATGAATGATTTCTTCTTTTTCACCGAATCTTCTAGCTAATTCTACACCAAGTTGAATATGTGTACCTTCTTGAGTTTGGTCAACTGCTTTTCCTATATCGTGAAGTAGTCCCGCACGTTTTGCCACGTATACGTTAGCACCTAATTCAGCAGCTAACATGCCGGCAATATGTCCAACCTCAAGAGAGTGTTTTAGAACATTTTGACCATAACTTGTTCTATAGTATAAACGACCAAGATTTTTTATAAGCTCTTTGCTTAATCCCATAACTCCCATATCTAAAGCTGCATTTTCACCTTCGTGGAAGATTTTCTTTTCTATTTCTTCACGAGATTTTTCAACAACTTCTTCGATTCTTACAGGGTGGATTCTACCATCTTGAATAAGTTTTTCTAACGCAATTTTTGCCACTTCTCGTCTTACAGGGTCAAAACAAGAAAGTACAACTGCTTCTGGCGTATCATCAATGATTAAATCAACACCGGTTAATGTTTCTAAAGTTCTAATATTACGGCCTTCACGTCCGATAATACGTCCTTTCATTTCATCGTTAGGCAGAGAAACAACTGCAACAGTTGATTCAACTACTTGATCCATCATACAACGTTGCATTGTTGTAGAAAGGATTTCTTTTGATTTTTCTAAAGCATCTTCCTTTATTTTAGCTTCGTTTTCACGTATTAGTTGCATTTGCTCTTGTGCTAAATCATGCTTTAGTTGTTCTAATAACATATTTTTAGCATCTTCTCTAGACATGCCTGCAATACGTTCTAATTCGCTTATTTGTTTTTGAATAGTTTCTGCTAAATAATTTTCTTTTTGTTCAAGTTCTTCTTCTTTTTTATCTAATTGAGATTCTTTATCTACAACTTCTTGTATTTTGTTTTCTAAAGTATCTTCTCGTCTTGTTAATTTGTTTTCAAGATTATTTAATTCTCGTCTTCTTTCTCTTTCGTCCTCGTTAATTTTTTCTCGTTCAGATTGTAAAGCTTCTTTTGCTTGAATTAACGCCTCTTTTCTAATTAAATCATCTTTTTCAGCTTGCTCTTTTGTTGCCTTTGCCCATTCTTGCTTAATTTTTCTGTAACGGACATGTATAAAGGTAATTCCAATTAATAGAGCCACAGCTACAATCAATAAAATGATTGATAAATCGCTCATAAAGCACCTTATCCTTTTCTATTTTTTTATATATACACAATGGTGCGGTACATATAACCTACCGTAC
>CAKUVB010000199.1 GCA_934693215.1 uncultured Candidatus Melainabacteria bacterium | reverse complement strand
GTCATGACCAAACCTTCAGGGTCAGGCATTTTAAATTGTACAAGTTTTCTGTCTGCATTTTCAAAATCTCTCTCCACAGCTGCTAAATCAGCTATACGCCCATATGCAGAAGTTCCTTTATTATTAAAACCATGTCCTAGGGAAGTCAAGATATCATCATGATCAGGAATTAGATCTGTTATTAAAGAACTCTCGCAGTATACTCCTTCTTGCCCTACAAAACCGTCTTTATATCCCTCACTATTTCTATATACACCGATTACAGGGGATTCTTTTGACAAATCATAAGTATGAGGTTGAATATTTGAGCCTTTGCCAAAAGTGTTTTCTATTGATTCTGCAACCGTCGCACCTTTTGTAACAGCTGGACGAGTATTTGGTAATTTATCTAAATGTTGTTTGAATAATTCACCTGTTTTTATAACGTCTTTTTGTTCATAAGCTTGACGAACATCATCAGGTAGAGTTGTCATACCTTTTGGTAATCTTGGACTTTTTGGTAATCTACGTTCCAAATCAATATAATCTTTAACAACATTAGTATGCTCAAGAGTGGAGCGTAATTTCCTCAAAGCTTCTAGTCTTTCTTTTTTTGGTAATTTCGAAATTTCCTCTAATCTTTCACCAATTTGAGGAGAATCAAAATTAAACTTATGGCTTGATAAATAACGACTACATTCTCGTGTTAAAAATTCTATTTCTTCACCTAAATTTTTGACATTTTTACCACCTTTGCCTTTTGTTGCGATATAAATACCTGCAGCGGCAAGAGCTGTTAGACCTGCACCAACGGCAACTTTTACCCCTGTACTAATCGAAGATTTTTCTTTCGATTTAGCTTCCGGTTGTTTTGGTTGTACTATTGTTTGTGGATTTATTGGAGCATTTGGTTGTATAGATGTCATAATTCACCTCCATTTAAAAATTGTTATATATGTTTTAAAACATTAATCTAAAAAAAATTGCTATATTTTGCTAATATTGTTACAAAGATTGTGTTGTAGAACTTGAGTGAGTAATATTTTATACAAAATAAATAAGTAATAGCTCTAAGAATTATCATATATAGTCAAATCTCAGTATTTATGCTATAAACTTATTGAGGATTATATGAGAAAAAGTGAATTAGATTTAACCAATTTAAAAAAATGGTTTAAATCTTTATCTGAATGTTATCAAGATTATGTGAATCAGTCTGATATAAAAATAAAAAGTTATATAAAAGATTCTTGCATAAAACGATTTGAATATACTTATGAAACTGCAAAAAAAATAATGAATAAGTTTTTAAAAAAAGAATATGATAAATCAGAAAAAGAATTATCTATAAATAATATTTTTAGAGAAATGTATGGACTTGATTTGATTAATAATTTTGAGAATTGGGTTGATTATAGAGAAAAACGCAATTTTACTTCGCATGAATATAATGATTCGAAAACATATATTATTCTTGATTTAATTCCGCAATTTATAAAAGATGTAGAATATCTTATAATTAGCCTTGAAGGGGTATTGATTGATGGTTAAAGGAGTTACTTCTAAAGAAGAAACTATAATTAAAGAAATCCTTAAAGAGTATCCTTACGAATTTTATTATTATGGTTCTCGTGTTAAAGGTGATTATACTAAATCTTCAGATCTTGATATTTTAATAAAATCAGATACTCCAATACCAACATTAATTATGAATGAACTTTCGACAAAATTTAATAAAAGTAAGATTCCGTATATTGTTAACTTTTCAGAGTTTAATTTATTAGAAGATAAATTTTTTAAGCATATACAACCAACATTGGTAAAAATATAATTATTCTAAGTTGTATTTATCCCTCTTGAATTGTTTTAAAAAAACTTTATAATAATAATGTATGTCATATTATGAAACATTTTTGAAAAAAATCCCCAAAATTAAGAGGTTTTTAGATAATGATTGTTCAGACCAGATATATCATTATACAAAGCCTGAAAAACTTTTGAATATTGTGTCTAATAAAACATTGCGTCTATCGAATGTTTTGTTTCTTAATGACAAAGCAGAAGTTTCTTATACATATAGACTTATTGTTGATTTGATAAATGCAAATCAACCGTTGAACAGTGTTTTGTTTGATAATGTAATAGAACATTTTGAAAATAAATACAAAAATATAATTGATGGGTATAGCGAACTTTATACTCAAGAATACTAT
>CAKUVB010000198.1 GCA_934693215.1 uncultured Candidatus Melainabacteria bacterium | reverse complement strand
GGACGAACCTTTTGCGGGTATTGACCCTATTGCAATCGGCGAAATTAAGGATAACATAAGAAAAATATCTGAAGATAAAGGACTTGGTGTTCTTATCACAGACCACAATCCGAAAGCTACTTTGTCTATTACAGATAGAGCATATGTTATTTTTGATGGAAAAATAAAAATACAAGGTCGAAGTGTTGATGTTGCAAATGACCCTGTAGCAAAAGAATTTTATTTAGGAAAGGATTTTCAACTATAATGAAAATCACGATTTACGACAAATATATATTCAAACAAGTTGCTATTACAACATTTGTTGCGATACTTTTGTTTACAGTTGTTTGGATAGCTCCAGAAATGCTGTTGAATACCATCAAAAAAATATTAGCTGGAGAATATACTTTAAGAATGGGGGTTGCTTATTTAACCTATCAACTACCTTTGATTCTGGGAAAAGCTTTTCCTGTTGGTCTTTTGTTGGGGTCTTTGTTTACGTTTGATAAACTAAGTAAAGATTCAGAATTGACAATTTTAAGGGCTGTTGGGTTGTCTTTTAAAAGAATAGTTGCTCCTGTATTTGTATTAAGTTTAATTGTTACGGTTTTATGCTTTGTAACTTATGATAAACTTATTCCATATTCTCAACAAGCTTTGTTAAGAATGCAATGTCGCAATCCTGTTTCTCAGTATATTTATACAGAAAAAGATAATCAAGATAGACCTTTAAAGGCTGTAATTGTTTCACGTTATGATAATTATGAAATGGACAATGTTATTGTTTTAGATTTTTCTAAAAAAATATATGATGATGTTCATGGTATTGCAGAAATATTTGTAGCTCAAAAAGGATATAGAGAATCTAATAAATGGGTTTTAAAAGATATTTTGGTATACCACATAACTCAAGAAGGTATATTTAAACAGATTGCTCACAAAGACTCTATGGATATAATGCAAGGTCAAGTTGCTCAAGATGTTTCGTTCCTGATGGAGTATTCAAACAAACGAGATAGAGAGATTACGAATAAGAACCTAAAACATTATATTGGTTTATTAAAAGTGCAAAAAATGGAAGAACCTTATAGATTGATGCTAAATAAGTATTATCAGAGATTTTTCCACCCGTTAGTTTGTATATTACTTGCTATAATGGGGTGTTTGTTAGGATTTAGCAAACCTAGAGAGCAAAGATTAATAGGATTTACAATTGCTATAGGTGCAATATTTTTGTATTATATAACTCTACCGTTTTTTGACTTACTTGCAGAAAAAGGAGTTATATTACCGGTAATAGCAGCAGCATTTCCTCCGGTAACCTTCTTCTTGGCATGTATTGCTTTTTACAAATCTAAGGATATTTAATTCATGAAAAAATTTTTACTTATATTTTTGTTGATGATATTTTCGCAATTAATGTGTTTCTCTGCTGAAAAATATAGTATAGAATATAATAGTGGAGTTTATCATATAACAATACCTTATTCTCCACATTCAAATCATATCAAATTTTTATTATCAGAAAATTTAGTTACTAATCAAACTTTTCATAATCATTCTGGAGCAGAGTTTACGATAAATACCGGATTCTTTGACCCAAAAAATGAAAAGACAATTTCGTTTATATATACAGATGGTATTTTAGCCGAATCGCCGTTATTTAATGAAAATTTAGTAAATAACCCTTATTTAATGATGAATTGGGATAAAATAGCAAATAGACCTGAGTTTAGAATACTGAAAGTTGAAGATAAGTATGTATATGATATTGCAAATCATGAAGCTTCGTATGAAGGTGATTTGATAACATCTGCTCAGGGGGGGCCAATGTTATTACCTACAATGGATTTAGAAAAAGAGTTTTTTGTTGTAAAAGAAGATAATAAAGTAGTTAGAGAATCCGCTTCGGTGTTACATAAATGTGCAAGAACGTTGATAGGCTTAAAAGGTCAAGATATACATATTTTTATAGTTACTGATAAAAACCCAATGACTATAGATGAAGCAAGAGATTTGTGTGTTATATCAGGGCTTGATAAAGCAATGGCATTTGATGGTGGAAGCTCAACTTCCTTTGATTATAAAAACAAAATCCATATTGTATCAACAGGAATCAAAGGTGATGATACTGGTAGAAAATTGAAATCTTTTATGATTTATCGTTAATACATCTTTACACAATAGCAAAAAAATAAATTTACGTTTTTT
>CAKUVB010000197.1 GCA_934693215.1 uncultured Candidatus Melainabacteria bacterium | reverse complement strand
CTGTTTAGTTTCTTCTGAATACATCATTAAAAAAGTTGGTTTGTGATATTTTTCAACCAATTTTGATGCCACAATACCGATTATACCGATATGCCAATCAGGTTTGAATAAGACTATTGCATTGTCTTTAATATTTTTTGCCATCTCATCAGCTTCTAAAAATGTTGTATGACACAACTCTTGCCTTATTTTATTAAAGTTTTCTAAAGCAATGACTGATAACTCTATTTCTTGCTTATTTTCACTAATCAAAACCTTTAACGCATCATCAACGGCATCTAATCGACCGGAAGCATTTATTCTAGGAGCAATACCAAACGCAACTTGCTCTGATGTTATGCCTTCATCAATATTGGAATACCCTGCATTATCCAACAATCGTTTCAAGCCATAATGCTTGCCTTTTGCAATTAAATCCAACCCTTTTAAAACATAGTACCTATTTTCACCTATCAAAGGAACAATATCTGCAATAGTACCCACTGCAACAAACGGAAGTATGTCATATAAATACGCAAGTTTATCATATTTTTCTAATAAACCTTGAGCGACTTTAAAAGCTACACCAACACCAGCAAGTGAAGTTAGATAATCTATTTCTAATGCTGACAACTTCTCATCAAGAGCATTTGGTGCTTTTGGATTAATTATAGCTAATGCTTCAGGCAATTCTTCTGAAGCCTCGTGGTGATCGGTTAAAATAACATCTATTTTAAAGCTATTTATAAACTTAACTTCTTCGACATTACTAATCCCACAATCTACAGTTATTATTAACTTTGGTTTTCGAGAAACCATTAATTTAACTAAGGCTTTTGAATTCAAGCCATGTCCTTCGCCTTCTCTTTTTGGGATAAAATACGAAACATTTGCACCTAAATGAGTCAATGTTTTATACAAAACAGATGTTGAGGTCAAACCATCTGCATCAAAGTCACCATAAATAAGAATGTTTTCTTGATTATCAATCGCTTTTGAAATCCTATCTACTGCTTTTTGCATATCAACAAAAGCATTTGGGTGTGTCAATTGGATAGTCAACGGGTTCAAAAAATCCTCTGTTGCTTTTCCTGATTTTATTCCACGCGCAGAAATAAGCCGCTCTATAAGCGGCTTTTTCTCATCACTCTTATTTATTTTCCATTCTTTTAATTGCATTGTCCTTCCAAAATTTTGATTGCTTCTTTTAACTGAACATCATCTTTGTTTTTAACATTTTCATCAGTCAGCTTTACTACAACATCAGGAGTAATACCTTTTTTGTGGATATCATTACCGCTTGGTGTTAAATACCTTTGGATAGTTATATTTACACCAGCTTCATCAGGTAATTTGTTTATTTCTTGAACAAGCCCTTTACCAAAAGATTGTTCACCAACTATTGTAGCTCTATGATTATCTTTCATCGCACCACTAAAAATTTCACTAGCTGATGCTGAGCCTTTATTGATTAATACAACTAACGGTTTGTTTGTAATTTTACCTCCACTTGATTTTACAGTTTCTTTATAACCATATCTATCAACCGTACTTACAATTACTTCATTTGGTCTTAAAAACATTCTTGACATTATAACTGCGTTACTTAACAATCCCCCAGGATTTGAACGTAAATCAAGAATATATCCTTTTTTATCTCGTGATTTTACAAGAATATCTCTTATTTCTGATGATGCATTTTTACTAATAAAAGAAGATAATCTTATATACTGAATATCATCAGGTACTTTTACGTCAATAGGAGGTTTTGTAGTAACTGCTTTTACTTCAATTTCTGCCCTTGTTACATTAAAAGTTAGTTCAGAGTCTTTTCTTTTTACTAATAATTTTACATTAGTACCAATTTCACCTCTAATCTGGTCTGCAGCTTTTTCTATAGAAATTCCTTTTGTAGAAACTCCATTAATTTCCAATATTCTATCATCAGCTTGCAAACCAGCCTTGTCAGCCGGAGAGCCAACAACAGGTTCTATTACTACCAAATTGCCGTCTTTCAAACCAATTTGAACACCAATACCTTTAAGTGAGCCTTTTATAGAAGAAGTTTCTTCTGCAAACTCTTTTGGGTCTAAAAATCTTGTATATGGGTCATTCAAGCTTGTAAGCATTGTTTCTATTGCCACATAAGCATCTTCAGGCGTTTCAAGTTTATTTTGATACTTATTACGCCATCTGGTCCACACTTGGCTATTATCAGAAACATCTACAT
>CAKUVB010000196.1 GCA_934693215.1 uncultured Candidatus Melainabacteria bacterium | reverse complement strand
ACTGAGCTACAAGCGCAAATTTGTTTATTTAATTTTATTTTAATGGAGACGGCTCCGTTAGGCAACCTGCTAGTATTACAAGAATAACACTACTTCTTGATTATACATCAAAATTTATGAAATTTAATAAATATAAATTACTAATTTTATACTCATATTAATCATCAATTTACATTATTTACTGGAACGATTGATGTAAGTTATTTAGACGAGTATTAAATTATGTTTATTATTTTAATCAAACTTTGAAACCAAATAATAATCAATATTTCAGCCTTTATATAGACCATGTTATCTATATCCATAGATGCCCTCTAAAACTCCTAAAGATAGACCTTTGTATAGATGATTCTATCCTCTAAAAGGTTGTAGTATGTATGGTGGAGAGAGGAAAATAGAATCTGGGGGAGAGATAATAAATATGCGTAGAGAGTTTAAGAAAAAATCAAGAATTTTATTGATTGATGACAACTATGAACATTTAGTAGGAGTAAGAGAGTTATTAAGTTTAGAAGGTAGCTTTGATGTAGTAAACGCATCTACAAGTGCATCTGTTGGTATCAATATGGTTAAAAAATACCAACCTGATGTTGTATTAATGGACATGAATATGCCAGAAAAAGATGGTTTACAAGCTATTCAAGAAATCAGAAATTTAGACATTCCTGTAAAAATCGTTGCATTGAGTGCTTATGATGATGCAGACTTAATCTTTAGAGCAATGAAATTGGGTGCTAGAGGTTATGTTCTAAAAACTATGGCATCTGCACAATTAATTTATGCAATAGAAGAAGTATTAGCAGGAAAAATCTATTTACCATCAGCTCTTTCTTTAAGATTCTTCGAATACTTTCAAAAATCAGTTAAAGAAGAAAATACTCAAGAAAACGATGGCGAAAATCTTCTTTCTTATCTTACTCAAAGAGAAGAAGAAGTGCTTGACCTTTTAACAAAAGGTATTACTTACAAAGGTGTTTCTAGCAAATTATTTATTTCAGAAACAACTGTAAAAACACACGTTAACAATATTTTCCAAAAATTACAAGTTAACGACAGAACACAAGCCGTTTTATACGCAATTAATAACGGTTTCTTAAACAAAAGAAAAGCTAAACTTGCAAAAGTTTAACTTGGATTTATCAAGTGGAACTTCCTAATAAATGGATAAAAAATGATAAAACAAACAAACTCTTTAGATGAATATTTACTAAAACATGCTGTTATAAGCAGTACGGACGAGCAGGCACTTAGCTGTCTGTTTCGTGCTGTTCTTGAACCGGTTTTGGAAATAAATACAGAATCTGAATCGGACGTTGTTTTAAAAGTTACAAATCGTGATTTATTCACAGGTTTGATGACTCGTCTTGAATTTTCTGAAATTCATTACGTTGATTATGGGGGAGATGTGAAAGGGAAAGAAAATCTTGAAGAAACAGATTTTCTATTAGTTGCAGCGTCCGATTTTGTTTCTTTTTTATCATGGAAGTTTGATGAAAATGGAATAAAATACTATTTTGTAACAAACACTAAAGAGATTGATAAAATTATTTCATTACTTGATGAAAACGCAGATATTGATTTGAATTATTTGAAACAAAAATATCATACAGATAAATTGAAAGAAAATTATGCAAATGCTTGTATAAACAAACTTGCAACAATGTTAGGAAATACAAAGACAGATGTTATTGAAGAAAACGAACCATCTGACAAAATAGAATTTCTAACTAAAAAAGCAAGATATATCTCGCACGAAGTTAAAAATCAATTATCAATATGTGATTTGTATTCAGGAATAATTAAACGATACTGTGCAAATAATGATATCAACGAAACCACTATTAATCACGCAGTCAACTGTATTGACAAATCTGTAAAAATTGCAGGAAATACTCTTGCACAACTTAAAACACTTAATTCAAAAGAATTGAAACTATATAAAACAAACAAATTAATTGCATCAGCAATTGATTTATCAAAAGCCTATCTTGAAAATAGAAATATTGAATTAATAATTGAAAACGATATTCAAGATGAAATATTTGTTGATGAAACTTTATTTATTTCAACAATTATAAACTTGGTAAAAAATGCTTGTGAAGCATTTAATGACTTTGAAAATAATAATGGTTGGATAAAAGTTTCTTCAAAAATAGAAAACGATAGTGTTGTTATACAAGTAAGCAATAATGCAAAACCAATAACAGAACCTGAAAAAATATTTGACGAAGGTGTAACT
>CAKUVB010000195.1 GCA_934693215.1 uncultured Candidatus Melainabacteria bacterium | reverse complement strand
GTATAGACGTTTACCTGTTGGAGAAACATCTCTCTTGAAGTAAACCCCAGGTGAACGAACGATTTGAGAAACGATTACACGTTCTGCACCGTTTACAATGAAAGTACCTTTGTCTGTCATTGTAGGAATATCACCGATATAAACTTCTTGTTCTTTAATTTCACCACTATCTCTGTTTACTAAACGAACCATAACACGTAATTGTTTTGCATAAGTTGCGTCATGGATTCTAGCTTCTTCAATAGTGTATTTAGCATTGTCAAAAGTGTAGTTTGGAAGGAAATGTAATTCCAAACGACCCGTATAATCTTTAACAGGGCTAAATGCTAATAACTCCTCTTTAAGTCCTTCCTTTAGGAACCATTCAAAAGATTTCTTTTGAATGTCAATCAAGTCAGGCAAATAATCCAATTTGGTAGCTGGAATACCCATTGGAGTGACTCTTTTAGCATATTTTGTTGTCGACATTAATTTACCTCGTCTATCTATATATGTACGTACTATAAACTCTGGTTAATATAGGCTGTTTCGCTGATAATTGAGCCTCTGACACTACATTCACCATTCAAAGCATGACAATTACCCATACTTTGAGCATGTTATCATATCGTACTACATCAAGACGTGTAGTCAAGCAGAATAAACGTACTTTTGACAATTTATCTTAATAATTATTAATAATAAATTTTCTACATTCACACCAAATAATAAATTATAAAATATGTGGATACATAATACACTTTTTTCACAAATTTTGCAAGGGGTAGTTTATATTTTTTGATTTTAAACTTAGATATCAATCAGTCATTCCGTACTACGATACGAAATCTGTCAGTTTGATGCCTTAATAATAACCAGCATTGACAGACCCTGAATCAAGTTCAGGGTGACTAAAAATTAAAGATTTCTTATTCACTTAGTAACTTAACTCTTATTAACTTTACCCCCATTAATCCAAATACACGATTACATCTACTTGATAATGAGTTATATTGTTATTGGATAAATTTATCAATGGAAGCAAACAATATTAACAACACAAATATTCACTACTCAGGAGTTAATACAACCCCTCAAAGTGAACCCCATGCCACTCAAGTTTCAAATGCTCAAAATGAGGGGTTAAAATTTGCTAACCAAGAAGTATCGACACCAATAAATCGCCTTAATGGACTGGATTCTACTCTTTTAGAAAAAGAGGCTTATAGAGATATTGACGACAACGATTTTAAACTGGAATACAAAATCGAACGACTGGAAAACGATATAAAAACAATAAACCGTCAAATCCAAAATGCAGAAATTCTTAAAGATACAGAAGAAGTTGATATGCTTACTATGAAAAAACATTCCATGGAAGCAAGACTAAATCAACTGACAAAAGAATATCAACAAACCGGCATGTCAAAAAAGTTGACAGGGAATTTAACATCTCTTGTAAAACCAACAAAAACGACAAAATTTAGTAGTATAAAAACCTATGTTAAAAATTTTACAGGAAATGTTTTAGGTAAAATATCAAAAACCTTCAATTCAGGACAGGATTTAAAACTTGCAGTTAAAAAATTATCAAACATTAATAAAAATGTTAATGAATTAATATCCCTACAAGCCCCATACGGTGAAGCAGAAGAAAAATATGACAGATTAACTAAATATTTAACTAAAGCAAATACAATTCAGTATCAGGTTTCAAAGGAACTCTCAAAAGAAGGGTCAAAAATCAAAGGTAATCCTTTCGCTGACCAAATCTCTAAAGAAAAATCTGAAGCCATTGCCAAAGCTAACAAAAAAAATGATACAGCTAAAAAAAACGCATTGAATTTGAATAATAATCTTAAAAAATAAGGTGAGTTACCCCCACCTTATTTAAATATAAATTATTACATGTTTTCAATATTGCTATTATCATTAAGTCTGAGATTACTTATACTAAGAGGATTATAAGAACCTTCACCATATCTAATAGTATCTTTAAGACGGTTATTTCCAGTACCTTTTGAATTATAACCCAATTCTTGAGAAATACGACCTCCCTTATCATACAACCTTTCTAATCGGCTTCCATCTTGTGTTATTGAAGTATCGGCTGTTACAATTGCACGTGGACCAAAAAATTTATTTGAATTATCTATATCAAAAAGTGTCTTTACTGTTTTAACTCGAGTAGCTGGTGCATTATCAGGAAGGTTGTATGTTGCAATCGCTTCACCATTTATTATATTACCCATCATATCTGTTTGTGTTGGTCTATACACAACTTCTCCAGCTTCAGATTTATATTTTGATTGAGATACAAACTTTTCACCAAACTCATTTGTTGAAATTGTTTTTTCTATTTTTCGCTCAAGCCCATTATTTGTTGTATACTCTTTAGTAG
>CAKUVB010000194.1 GCA_934693215.1 uncultured Candidatus Melainabacteria bacterium | reverse complement strand
TTTTCATTCTCAAGGCTAAGACCTAAAAATGATGTAGTACGTTCTACAATGGGTGTTTCTTCCGGTCCTGTATCTTTTATGGAAGTATTCAATGCAGCAACAGAAGCTGTTAAACAAGGTGGAACAAGACGTGGTGCGAATATGGGAATCCTAAGAGTTGACCACCCTGATATTTTAGATTTTATTGACTGTAAATCAGATAACAACCGATTAAATAACTTTAACATTTCCGTTGCTATAACAGACAAATTTATGGACGCATATTTAAAAGGTAAAGACTACGATTTAATCCACCCGAACTCAAAACAATCTGTAGGTAAGCTTAATGCTAAAGAAGTTTTTGACAAAATTATTGATGGTGCTTGGAGAAACGGTGAACCAGGAATTGTATTTATTGATACAATGAACTCTGATAATCCAACTCCACAAGTTGGAGCTATTGAGTCTACAAACCCTTGCGGTGAAGTTCCTCTTTTACCATATGAGGCTTGTAATCTTGGTTCTATCAACTTAAGCAGAATGGTCAAAGAAGAAAACGGAAAATCTGTTGTTAATTGGGATTTGCTAGCAAAAACAACAAGAACTGCTATTAGATTCCTTGATAATGTTATTGAAATAAATAATTACCCATTACCACAAATCTCAGAAATGGTTCGAAACAACAGAAAAATTGGACTTGGAGTAATGGGTTGGGCAGATATGCTTATGAAAATGGGCATTTCTTATGCTTCAGAAGAAGGAACAAAACTTGCATCACAAGTAATTGAATTTATTGATTATGAATCAAAATGCGAATCAGTTGAATTATCTAAAAAACGTGGCAGATTTAAAAATTTTAAAGGTAGTATTTATGACCAAGAAAATTATTTGTACAATAAATTCAAAGGTAAATCAGCCGGAATAATTTCTGATGAAAAATGGAAAGAACTTGATGAACAAATAAAAAAATATGGCATAAGAAACGCAACTACAACATGTATTGCACCTACTGGCACAATCTCAATGATTGCATCAGCTTCTGGTGGTGTTGAGCCATTGTTTGGTCTTGTATTCTCAAGATTAATTATGGACGGCACAGAAATGCTTGAAGTCAACGAAATATTTAAAAATTACATGATTTCGCATGGACTTTATTCAGAAGAATTGATGAAAAAAATTGCAATAGATGGCTCTGTTGCTCATATTGACGAAATACCTGATGATGTTAAAAAGATTTTTGTTACTGCACATGACGTTTCTCCATATTGGCACGTAAAAATGCAAGCAGCATTCCAACTTCATACAGATAATGCCGTATCCAAAACCGTAAACTTTGTAGAATCTGCAACTCGTGAAGATATCGAAGAAGCTTATGTACTAGCATACAAAAACCACTTGAAAGGTATTACTGTTTATAGAAATAACTCTCGATTCTTCCAACCTATGAACCTTGATAAAAAAGTTGAGGAAAAGAAAGAAGAAGTCCCAGAGGTTGAAGAAATTGTAGAAAATCCTGTTGAAGAAACAGAAGAATATAATCCTACAGGAGAAGTTAAAACAATAATTTGTCCTGAATGTGGAAACAAAATTGAAATGGCAGAAGGTTGTTTCATTTGCTTGAATTGTGGTTATTCAGGCTGTTCGTAAAAATAAATAAGAAGATTGAAAAAGCCACGAGTTGAGCAAATTCAGTTCGTGGCTTTTTTATTATTTAATGATATTTTATAAAATATACTATGCAACAGTATTAAGATTTTCCGTTGAAGAAGCATCTGCATTTTTTACATTTTGAGTTTGATTTCCACCTTTATATATATCAAAAGATAGTTTATTATACCTTGATAGAATATGTGATTTCAACAAAGTTATCGCAAATAAAAAAACCTAGAAACTCAACTTAATGGAAGTCGCTAGGGTCATACTCTAATATGTATGAACTATATTGCACTATTTGTCAATATAATAGATTCCTATTCACTTAATAGCTTTACTCTTATTGGTTTATAATAAGTCATTCCGTACTCGATACGGAATCTGTCAGTTTGATGTTTTTATAATAATCAGAATTGACAACCTTTTACGTCATTCAGAGCCGTAGGCGAAGAATCTCATACAAGATTTGCTAGAGATATTTCGCTACCGCTCAATATGACGAACCAAGCAGTCATTCCGTACTTGATACGGAATCTGTCAATTTGATGTTTTGATAATCAACATGAACAGACTCTGAATCAAGTTCAGAGTGACGAAAAGTTAATAATAAGTACTATTTCCGTCATTCCGTACTCGATACGGAATCTGTCAATTTGATGGTTATAATAATCAGAATTGACAACCTTTCACGTCATTCAGAGGACGCAATAAAAAAAGAGAACTCATTATCCAATGAATTCTCTTTTTAGTTTAAATAAGAACTTGGCAACTAGTTATC
>CAKUVB010000193.1 GCA_934693215.1 uncultured Candidatus Melainabacteria bacterium | reverse complement strand
GATAGTAGGTTTTTAGTTGGTAAAAATATCCATGCTTTGGCTTCTTATTATTTGAAAGCTCAAGATATTTCTATGTACACTTTGAGTGATATCGAAAATAAAATGTGGAATATTTTGAAGAACTGTAAATATTTTTCATATAAAACTGAACGAGTAGAATCATCAGTTATTTGTAATGTCGGTGGAGATTGGATTGGTGGACGTTTAGATGCTTTGGTCAGTAAGAATAAAGAATATTATATATTGGATTATAAAACAGGAAAAATCCCGAATAATGCTAAATATAATTTCCAAACAATTGTGTATCTGATGTGCTGTGATAAATTGATTAGTGATTATACTTCTTTAAATTTCGTGTATTTAGATGTTAGAACAGGGAATGAAGAGATTATAACTTTTACTCCAAGTTTGAAAAATGAATATGAATTAATACTTAAAAATACATTAGAAGGTATTGCAAAATTGTCAGAACCGACTTCTCATAAGGGGCGTCAATGTTCAATTTGTTCTTATTCAAAAATGTGTATATAAAAATCTACATTTAGAAATGTTAAGAAGTTTGACTAAAATAGAATGTTTCATATAGAATAATAAGTGTAGCTAGTACAATTTTTGGGAGTGATTTGGGGATTTTATGAGAGGATATACTTTTGAATTAATAACAGGACCTATGAGTTGTGGTAAGACAGAAGAATTGTTACGTAGGATTCGTAGATGTGTTATTGCTAAACAAAAAATAAAAGTATTCTCTCCACAGATTGATACTCGTTCAAATGGGGATTATATAGAATCAAGAAATGGTTTGTGGACAGATGCAATAAAGGTTGAACATTCTATTCAGATTATGCAGAATGTAAAACCAGATGATGAAGTTATTGCGATAGATGAACTTCAATTCTTTGATTCAAATATTGTGAAAGTTATATCAACCTTAATGAAGGAAGGCAAAAAAATTATAGGTACAGGTTTAGAACTTGATTTCAAATCTGAGCCGTTTGGAGCTATGCCTCAGCTTATGTGTATTGCTACAAAAGTTGATAAATTAGAAGCTGTATGTATGAAATGTGGTTCAGAACATGCATCAAGAACTCAACGTTTAATTAACGGAGAGCCTGCTGACAAAAGTTCACCTCTTATTATGATAGGGGGCGATGAAACATACGAAGCAAGATGCGTCAAATGTTATGAACTTCCTGATAAAAACGCAGGAAAACCTCGCAATAATTTAAAGATTTTGAATTTTATACATAAGTAGATTAGCTGTGTTGAGCTTTTTTAGTTTCAATAATACTAGGTAGCATAATGATTGAAACATAAAATACTAATGCGAAAAGTAATAAATCTACCATTTTTACACCTCTTAAAATCTATACATTATATAAGTTCCACATTTTAGCAATTTTATAACATGTATAGAGAATATTGATACAATTTGAAATAATGACTTTTATACACTTGTTATTCAGTTATAGGTTTCGTATGTTTAGGTCTTAAATGGGTTTGTTCAATTAAATTTTTTATATAAATATAATATTCGTGTTAAAATTCTTCTATGAAAAAATTTCTATTTTTATTTTTGTTATTGCTTTTATCTATCGCTCCTGTATTTGCAGAGCAATATCTTTTGCAATGCAAGATGAATATCGAAGCTATAAATACTGCAACAGGGGAGGTTCTTACTCGTTCACCATTAGATAGATATTTTATTATAGATACTATTTTGTTTAATGTATATGATGCAAATAATTTGCCTCTTGATGTCGAAGGTTTTGATGATAATGAGATAGTATTTCGTCATAAAGCTGCTGATTTTAAAACAATTGTAGAAACACGAGTTGTATATAATAGAATTACGAAACAAATTAAGTTAAATGAGATTTATGCAAATAATGCTTATTCAAATCGTGCTCAATTCTGTACACGAGGTGAAGGTACTTGTTCTGAAATTGAAATTCATAGGAAACCAATATTTTACTAATGACAAATAACTATTCTAATAATGAAAATATAAAAAGACGTTGGTATGATGAAGATACTACAGTGAGTCTTGCCGTAAGTATGTTTGAAAAGACAAATAAAGCTAATCAGCTTAAGTGTGCAGAATTAATAAAAGAAAAAAGCCACAGTTTTAATGTTTATATAGAAGAAAATAAACTGGAAGATGCGTTTAATTATTTTTGTAAGCGTTGGTATGATGAGGATAAAGAAATTGCTGATGCGTTTGAATATTTAAAACTCATGTCTTTTGAACTAAGAAAAGAAACGGCATTAGAAATAATCGAAAAATTACAGGAGTTGGAATCTTGATATCAAATTTTGTTTTTAATCCAGTTGTTATTTCTATAGTGTTACTATGTATATTATGTCTTTGCAGAATTAATGTATTACTTGCAATACTAATATCAAGTATAATAGCTGGGATTACTTCACATATGGGAATAACTGATAT
>CAKUVB010000192.1 GCA_934693215.1 uncultured Candidatus Melainabacteria bacterium | reverse complement strand
CAAGCTAAGAAACCTGCATGAGGTCCACCGAATTCCATAGGAATGCCTAATTCTTGTATGTCCCCAACAACAATATCAGCGTCTACTGGTGGTTTTAGTATTGATAAAGCAGAAAGTCTGGTACAAACAATCAATAATGTATCAACACTAGGGAGTTTTGTAACCTCACCATAGAAATCTGGGTTTTGGATAAGAACTGCAGAATAATCTGCGGTATTTTCTGGTAGAGTTTCAAACCAGTCCAATTCAATATTTGCTGCCCACATATATGTTTTGATAACTTGTTTGTATTCAGGATTTAGTTTATCTGAAACCAAAACTTTTGACTTTTTCTTTAATCTTACAGCCATAGAAAGAGCTTCTGCACATGCTGTTGCCCCATCATAAACAGATGCATTAGAAACGTCCATTCCTGTTAATCTGCATATCATTGTTTGGAATTCATACATCACTTGTAGAGTTCCTTGTGAGATTTCAGGTTGGTATGGAGTATATGCTGTTAGAAACTCAAACCTTTGTGCAACTTGAGCAATAGCAGCTGGAATAAATTTGTTATAAACTCCACCACCTAAGAACGATACATAATCAATATTATTCTTTTTTGCGAGTGTTTTTACTTTTTTTTGAGTTTGCATTTCAGAAAGAGGCTCGTCTAACTTTAGCTCTGTCATTTTTATAGGCAGAGTTTTAAATAAATCATCTACAGAGTTGCAAGAAATTGCGTTGAGCATTTCCTGTCTTTCTTCTTCACTATGTGCTATAAAATTTTTCATTATTCTACTTCTTCTTTATAATCTGAGTAATCTAACAAATCTGCAAGTTCTGTATCATCAGCTGCAGAATCCACTTTTATAAGCCAACCATTACCATGAGGATCTTCGTTTAGTAGTTCAGGTGTTGCTACAATATTTTCGTTTACAGCAGTAACTGTACCTGATACCGGCATGTAGATTTCTGATGCAGCTTTTACAGATTCAACTGTTGCAAAGACTTCATTCTTTTTGTATTCAGTACCAACTTCAGGAAGTTCAACAAATACAACATCACCAAGTTGTTCTACTGCATAATCTGTTAATCCGATAGTGTATTTACCATCAGAACCAACGATATATTCGTGAGTTTTACTACATAACATACTTTCGCTCATTCATTTCTCCTTTATAAATATTATTAACCTTTATTATTCTTTTTTACGAAAGGTCGTTTAACAACCTTTGCGTTATATAATTTGCCACGTATTTCTACTTGTATATCTGTGTCAGCTTTAATTTCAGGTAGTGCTTTTACGTAAGCAAGAGCAATGTTTTCATTTCTAATCGGTGATATTCCGCCACTTGTAATTGTTCCAACTTTTTCGTTTTTGTAATAAACATCATAACCATGACGAGCAATACCTCTATCAATCATTACAAGTCCGATTAGTTTTTTATCAACACCATTTTTTAATTGAGCTTCAATAGTTGAACGTCCATTATAATCGTCAATTTTATCTTTAGGTATAGACCAAGATAGACCAGCCTCTATAGGTGTTGTTTCTTCATCTAAATCGTTTCCGTATAGGTGAAGTGCAGCTTCTAATCTTAGAGTATCTCTTGCTCCAAGCCCAATGGGTTTTATACCGAATTCTTTGCCATATTCAAGAATTTTATCCCAAAGTAGTTCTGAAAAATCATTTTTTACAAGGATTTCTACACCGTCTTCTCCTGTATATCCGGTTCTTGATATCCAAACATTTATGTTACATAATTCGCCACGTTTGATAGTAAAGAATGGCGGAAGAGTATCTACTCCCATTTTGTGCATTAAATCAACGGCTTTAGGGCCTTGTATAGCTAGTAAAGAATAGTTATGAGATTCGTTTATTATCTCAACATTAAAACCTCTTTGATTTCGTACTAGCCAGTTTAAATCTTCATCAATTCTTGCGGCATTAGCAATTACTAAATATTTATTGTTTTCAAGTTTGTATATAATTAAATCATCAATAATGCCTGCTTGTTTGTTAGTAAGCTGACAATATACGGCTTTTCTGTCTGTAAGCTTAGTAATGTTTTGAGGGACAATTTTGTTAAGGAAAGGGCAAGCATCTTCACCTTGTACAATAAGTTCTCCCATATGGGAAACATCAAATAAACCAACATTTTCTCTTACAGTTTTGTGTTCTTCAATAATAGATGAATATTGAACAGGCATGTGCCAACCTGCAAAATCTACCATTTTTGCATGTAATTCAATATGCTTGTCGTGTAAAAAAGTCTGTTTGGTCATAATATCTCCCTCTATCTACTATTTAATTGTCCACATAATTAGTATATATGTCAAGTAGAGTGGCAAAAATGATACATTTAAAATAAATATAAAACAAATACTTTACTTTTAATTTTGTTTCGGTTAAGATTAATTCTGTTACAATTCAATTTGTCTGGAGGAGTGCCAGAGCGGTTGATTGGAGCAGTCTTGAAAACTGTCGTACGTTCACGCGTACCGTGGGTTCGAATC
>CAKUVB010000191.1 GCA_934693215.1 uncultured Candidatus Melainabacteria bacterium | reverse complement strand
GTATTGATATGAGTGAATATATGGAAAAACATAATGTTGCAAGACTTGTTGGAGCTCCTCCAGGATACGTTGGTTACGAAGAAGGCGGTCAATTAACAGAAGCTGTTCGCCGTAAACCATATTCTGTCGTTTTGTTTGATGAAATTGAAAAAGCTCACCCTGATGTATTCAATTTGATGCTTCAAATTTTTGATGATGGACGTTTGACAGATTCGAAAGGAAGAACTGTTGATTTTAAAAATACAGTAATCATTATGACAAGTAATATTGGCAGTGATATTATCCTTGAATCGGCATTGAATGCAACGATTGATGGTGCAAATTTTGATGAAACAAAAGAAAAAGTTATGGCTATATTAAGAGAAAGATTCAAACCTGAATTCTTGAACAGAATTGATGAAACAATCTTCTTTAAAGCTTTAACATTACCACAATTGTCAAAAATTGTTGATATTCAAATGGATTATTTAAGAGGTCTTTTGAAAGAACAAGATATCTCGATAGAAATTACAGATGATGCAAAAGATTTGCTTGCAACAAGAGGTTTTAATCCAATATATGGTGCTAGACCATTGAAACGTGTAATCAGGCAGTTGGTTGAAAACCCTCTATCTAAAGAAATCTTATCTCGTCATTTTGTTGAAGGCGATACAGTTGTTGTAGACGTGAAAAACGATGAAATAGTTTTTGATAAAAAGTAATCTGTAAATAGCTAGATAAAAAAAGAGTGAATAGATATTTTCTATTCACTCTTTTCTAAATTTTAATTAAGATTTTTTCTTAATGAAAAGACCTTCGGAATCTTTTGGTAATAGAACTGTAAAACCTAGCCAGTTTTTACGGAGTTCATATCCTGCAGGAATAGTTTGTGTTCCTACGGTTATTCCCATTAGGTTTGATGTTAAACTATAGCCGGTACCTGCGAGGTTTTGTTTGATTTTTACTTTTCCAGAGAGTTTACCTGTTTCATTTGCATTGTTGATTTGTTCTGTTGTCAGTCTAGAAAAAGCTGCTCTCCAATAACCAACTTTAGTTGGATCTTTAGTCTTTACAGTTTTTTCTCCTTTGAACATAGTTACATTTCGCGGTGTCACTGCCTGTTGAGCTTTTAAAGTGTTAAAAACAGGCATACTGTTTACGCTTCTAACCATAGTGAATCCTCCAAATTTAATTATATCCTACACCGTCTATTATAATTGACATTTATATAACACTTGTTTTTTAATAATTTTGCTAGTTTGTAAACAAATATTAAGAAGTCTAAATAAAAAAGTCAATTTTAACCGCAAAAAATACTTTATATAAGTGTAAGGTTAGATTAAATAATTTTTATTAGGTTATATCTGGAGGTTTGTATGTCAAACGAAGTATCAATACCAAAAGCGAATCCAAATTTAGATGCTCAAGGTGCTTTTCAATTTATGAACAGACCAATGGAAAGTCAATATTATGAATCAGAGTATTCAATTTTTGGTAATCCATATAATGGACCAATAGGTACAACTCCGGGTAATTTTGGTGCTATTGCAAATCCAATGTTTCCAACAACAGGTGCAGGAACAGGCACAGGCTTTGCTCCAGGAATGGGAATGGGCATGGGAATGTTCGGTTACGGCGGTATGTATGGTAATGTAGACCAATATGTAGAAAATGCTAAAAAATGGAATAATGGTTATCACGATATAATGGATAACAATTCAGATAGATCTTCAGAAACAGAAATGAAAAACCAAAGTAATCGTAATATAGTAAATGGTTTAGCAGATTCTTTAGCTTATGATTTATCAAGAATGAAAGATAATATTGAAAATAATGATATGCGTCAAGCTTGTGACAATTATGATAATTTATACAAATTGATTGCAAAACGTGAAGGTGTAGAAATTAAATATCACAAAGGTCGAATTATAAAAGACGAACATATCAATGCTCAAATTGCTAAATGTTATAAAGAAGTAACAGGTTCAGATTTGATGGGTGATATTTCAACTTATGGTGATAGCAATTTCTCAAATGGATTTAAACGTGTAAGTATATACGGTTATGAACAAGGCTCTGCTGATGAAATCAAGGCTTATATGACTGGTGATAAATTGCAAGATAAAACTCTTAGAAAAATTACTAAAGGCCTAGGTGGTGGTATGGTGACTGCAATCCCAGGAGCTCTTGTAGGTGGAGGTGTTGGTTTATTAACTTGTAAGGGTGCAAAAGCTGGTAAAGCTATAGGTGGAGCTAAAGGTGCAATCGCTGGTGCTATAATTGGCGGTTTAATTGGGCTGATAGGTGGCGGTTTCTGGGCTAATAGTTCTCCGGATAAGAAAAATATGGAAAAAGTTTCTAATTATTAATAACCTAAATTAATTAACATAACTTACTAAAAACTCGACTGACTTATTTTGCGGTCGGGTTTGATGTAAGCTTACATATATGTTCCGTTTGTAAACAAATATTAAGAAGTCTAAATAAAAAAGTCAATTTTAAACTCAAAAAATACTTTATATAAATGTAAGGTTAGATTAAATAATTTCTATTAGGTTATAT
>CAKUVB010000190.1 GCA_934693215.1 uncultured Candidatus Melainabacteria bacterium | reverse complement strand
GCTATAACTTCATCACCTTTTTTCAAAGCTCTATCACCAAGTTTATGTGAAGTTAAAGCAGAAAAAGCTAACAAATTTGCACTAGAGCCAGAATTTGTTGATAACGCATACTTAACTCCCAAATATTTAGCAAATTTCGTTTCAAACTCTTTATTAAAACGACCGGCAGTCAACCACATATCAAGAGAAGCATCAATCATATTCTCAAGTTCTTCAACACCCAATAATTTACCTGAAGGTGGAATATATTTGAATTCTTTTTCACCGCCAAAAACCTCATTATAATATTCTTTAGCAGCTTCTTTAACTTTATTACGCAATTCGTTTTCTCTTGTCATTTATGACTCCTTTATAGATTTAATTTATTATAAATTCCATTTTATTTTGTGTTCATACTCTTTTATTTGATTCATTGTATAATCTAACATTTTTTCATTATTATAAAAATGTTTATACCATTCTATCGTATTTGTTATAGCCTCATCAGCGGTTAATGTTGGAACCCAACCAAGTTCTTTTTCTGCTTTTTCTATATTCAACATCAACAATCCTGCTTCGTGTAGCGGACTTTTTTCCCCTACAACAACATCACCTTTGCCATAAACTTTTGTTACTCGTTGTGCAACATCTGCAACTGTTAAAACACTATCCTCATTTGGTCCAAAATTATATCCTTCAGCATATTTTTTGCCCTCTGTAAGTAATTTACTACCAAGTAACAAATATCCGGATAGAGGTTCTAATACATGCTGCCAAGGTCTTACTGCAACCGGATTTCTAATTTCTATTGAAATATTATCGTTAATAGATCTGACACAATCAGGAATAAGCCTATCCAATGCCCAATCGCCCCCACCTATAACATTACCGGCTCGAGCAGTTGCCATCGCATAACCGTTATCACCAAGCAAGAAAGAACGTCTGTAAGATGATGACATAATTTCAACACAACCTTTTGAAGATGAATACATATCATATCCACCCATTTGTTCATCTTCTCTATACCCACGATTAATTTCTTTATTCTCATAACATTTATCTGTAGTAATGTTTACAAATGCTTTTACAGAATTACATTTTCTAGCAGCCTCTAAAACATTTAATGTTCCCATAACATTGGTTTCATAAGTCATTACAGGTTCTGCATAAGATAATCTAACCAAAGGTTGTGCAGCAAGATGAAAAACAATATCAGGTTGAAAATCAGCCATTGTTTTTTCCAGTTTTTTAGAATCTAAAATATTACCGTAAACAGATTGGATTTTTTCACCTATATTTAATTCTTCAAACATAGAAGGTTTTGTATTAGGTTCTAGAGCATAGCCCAAAACCTCAGCACCAAGTGATTTTAACCACAATGCCAACCAAGAACCCTTAAATCCTGTATGACCTGTTAAAAAAACTTTCTTTGATTTGTATATACTTAAAAAACTATTTGTATAATCTTTCATTATATTCTCCAAACGTTATTATTGACCAACCCATTTTGCCCAAGGAGCTTTATCATTTTGCCACAAATCAGTTAATAAGTTTTTATCTCTCAAAGTATCCATTGGCTGCCAAAAACCGTTATGTTTATACGCATGAAGTTGTCCATCTTTTGCAAGGTTTTCTAATGGAGCTTTTTCAAACATTGTATCTTCTTTTATATAATCAAAAACTTGAGGTTCGCAAACAAAAAATCCTGCATTAATCCAAGCCCCATCACCTTTTGGTTTTTCCATAAACGAATGTACAACATTATTGTTATCAATATCCAATGCCCCAAACCTACCTACTGGTTGAATTGCGGTCATTGAACAATATTTACCTGATTGATTATGAGCTTTGATAGTGTCATTAATATCCACATCAGAAACACCATCACCATAAGTTAATAAGAACGTTTCATCACCAACATATTTTTGTGCCTTTTTAATTCTTCCGGCAGTCATTGTATCTTGTCCGGTGTACAACATTGTAACCTTCCAAGGTTCGTTACGTGTTTTGTGAACTTCTACTGTATTATTTGACATATCTACAGTAACATCAGAATATCTATTATAATAATTTATAAAATAATCTTTTATAACGTGTGACTTATACCCAGTTAAAATAATGAACTCATTAAAACCATAGTATGAATAAGATTTCATAATATGCCATAAAATTGGTTTTCCACCAATTTCTACCATTGGTTTTGGTTTTAGGTCTGTTTCTTCTGATAACCTTGTTCCATAGCCACCTGCCAGAATTAATACTTTCATTATCTCTCCTTATTATTCTACAGTTACCGATTTAGCCAAGTTTCTAGGTTGGTCAACGTCTTTACCTAAAAATTCTGCAATATAATAAGCGATTAACTGTAATGGAATTATCGCAATGATTGGTGAAAGATATTCATCTGATTCCGGGATTCTGATTATACTTTCAAATAATTCCTCAAGTTTTTCATCAGTAGAATTTGTTAATGCTATCATTCTTGCATTTCTAGCTTTTGCTTCTTCACTGTTTGACAAAATTTTGTCATAAACCATACCCTTCATCATTATTGATAATACAGGCATTGATTCATCAAGCATTGCAATAGGTC
>CAKUVB010000189.1 GCA_934693215.1 uncultured Candidatus Melainabacteria bacterium | reverse complement strand
ATGCGGCATTTGGACCATCAATCAGCATTTTTGCTTGAGAAATAAAATACCACCCTAATAGAACTCCAATTGCGTTTTGTTTTTCTGCAAAATATTCAACCTGTTTTGTATAAATAACGGCAGCTTCCTTTGCTGAGGTTCTATCTTGTATTAATCTTCCCAATAAAATTTTAAGAATATTTTTAGTGAACTCATCGTTTATGTCATCGGCATATTGAGCAGCTTGGAATAATTCTTCGTAACTTAAATCATTTTTATTCATAAAGAAACGGTTTAAAATACTAATTAAATTAATCGTTGACATAGTATAATCATTGATTTGTTCGTTTGTATTTGAAAGAATTTCATCAAGAATTTTTATAGACGTTCTAACATTACCGGACATAGTATTAGCAAAAGCCATATAAGTTTTTATGCTTGTTAAAAAGTCGTAGTTTTCAATATTGTTTGCATTACAAATTCCTGACAAATCTTCTAAAATTTTAAAAGCTCTATTGTCGCCTTGCATTATTAAAGCTTTTGCAAGGTTGAGTAGTGTTTTTACCCATATTTCAAAAATTGTATCTTGAGAAACAGTTTTGCATGGGAGTTTATTAGTCAATGTACTTTCTAATACCGGTAAAATATCATTATCTATTAAGTTAACTATTGCACCTGTATTTCCAAGTTTTAATAACGGTGTTATTTCTCGTGATTTCATTATTGCGACTTCTACAGGAAAACTATCAGGAATTAATGGTATTACATTATTAACACATTCAATTACTCCTTGATAGTTATTAAGCTTCATAGATGCTGATGCTAAATAACCTAATAATTCAATTTTTTCTACAAAATGACCTTCATCAAGCATTGTAACAGCCTTAGGTAGATATTCCATTGCCAGTTGTGGGTTATCTGGTTCTAATAATTTTCCTAATTCGGTGTATATTGTTCGTTTTACAATATCAGCTTGTGCAATATTAACTTTATCAATTATGTTCAAAATTTGTTTTTGCAATATTATATATAAACTTGTATCGCCAATATATGCAGCTAATTGTACACAGTGTGACCAAATTGCAAATGTTTGGTCGTTAGAATCTAGGTTTTGAGCTATAAAACCTAAAATCGCAGATGTTGAAAGTATGTAATTCGCAACTAATGGATATAATGACTGATTTACGACTTTAAATATTTCGGTATCTTGTTTGAATAATTCAATCATTATGTTCCATAATTTTAGAGTCTTAAATTCATACCCAAAATTAAAAGATGGAGTAATAAAGTCTGATTTTACAAGTTGTGACATTCTTTTTTCGATATCCTCTGTAGAGATATTAAAAATTCCGGTTAAAATTATTGGGTGAAACTTAAAGCCTAATATAGTGCAAGCACATAAAATCATATATGAAAAATTATCAGCTTCTTTTAATAAATTAAGACGATATTTTATCACCTCTTGTAAATCTTCAGAGTAAATAATAGGTTTGTTTCCAGAGATAGAATCAGAAACTAAATTAATTAGTTGTTCAACCAATATAGGGTTATCATTTGCAGATTTAAGTATATTATTTTTGATATCTTTTGTGATTGGAACAGAACTATAATTTGAGAATATTGGTTCAATTTGTTCTCTTGTAAATGGTGCTATTGTAACATCAACGTAATTATTATCTTCTAAGAAAGGTGATGTAATACAATTAGCTCCTGATTGTTCTTTAGAGCAAGTCAAAAGAATAGTCAATTTTTCTCTAATCAAATCGTTTGAAATAAGAATATTTAACAGTTCATAAGAAAAACTATCTATATATTCGATATTTTCTACCAATAAAACTGTATTCATTTTTCCAAGTATAGTTTCAAATATTTTCACAATAATACGAATTGTATTTTGTTTGTTGTTTTGTATGTTTTGGAAAGAATCTATGTTTTCAGGGTACAAAATATTTAACAAATCATAAATTTCTTTAGTTGATAAGTTTTCAAAATCTTGTTTAAAGAATTTAATGGATTCTTTTTTTAGGAGTTTCTTATCTGAACAAAAGTTTGTAATATTGAACAAGTTTAGTAAAACACTTTGCATATAGCCTAAAGGAGTCAATTGAGTATGCGGATTACATTTACCCATTAACCATGCAATATTGTTTGCAGCAGTTTCTTTTACTAAAGATTGAAAGACATAATTTTTGCCATATTCATTATCTCCGTTTATAGAAATAATTTTTATATTTGAAGTCTTAATAGCTGACATAATAGTATCTTTAGCACCTGTTAAAGAACAGTAATTAGCACTATAAACAGTATCTTGAATTTGTTGTTCTTCTTTTTGCATTTCTTTTTTTATATCAAGTTCAGCACCGCATTTTCTACAAAGTTTAGCAGCAGGCAAATTGATACTTTTACATTTTGGACATATCTTTAATAAGACTTCTCCACAAGATGTACAATTTTTATTTGTAATTAAATTGTATTCTTTACATACCGGACAAAAACGACCAATTCTTGCTCCGCATATTTGACACTTAATTGTATGTTTATCTAGTTGAGAACCGCATTTTGGACAATTCATACTCTTGCTACCTTATCTGAATATTCTGACATTTCAAAAAGAATGTCTACTATGTTTTGCTCGTTTAACTGTAATTCTTTAGCTATCTCA
>CAKUVB010000188.1 GCA_934693215.1 uncultured Candidatus Melainabacteria bacterium | reverse complement strand
AAATTATCCTGTTTTGCATAATAAATACGATATCCCGCTCCAAAATTACAACGCAATTCATTAATTTCTGAAGTAAGAATTTTACAATCACCAAAATTTCCATTTTGTAACCGTACAATTCTATTTAATATGCGTTTTCTTATACTATTATCTAAAGAATTTAACCAATCTATAATTGGACTTTTATTATTTTGCAATACTAAATATTTAATTTCATATTCAAACATAATAATATTGTACTGTACTCAGTACAATATTTCAAGATAATCAAATTTTGAACAAAAAACCTCTACAATAAACTAACATAACTTATTGTAGAGGTACAATTTTATTTGAATTTATAATCTACCCTTTGATATAATTTTTCAGATTCGATGAAATATCTTTATTTTTGCAAAGTTTTTTTAGTTTTGATATTGCTCTGTTTTCTATCTGACGTATTCTTTCTCTAGAAACATTATATATTGAGCCAATTTCTTCTAAAGTTTTCTTATTGCCGTCATTATCCAAACCATAACGCAAGATAAGAATATCACGTTCTTTAGGACTTAGTTGGTCTAAAATATGTCTTGTATCCTCTAACAAATTCTCATCAGAAACTCTTGAATCAGGCGACATAGTAGACTCATCAACAATATAATCTATTATTTTATTTGCATCATCTTTTTGATTAGTAGGAGTATCAATACTAATTGTAGATTGTGCAGACTTAATAATTGAATTCATTTTCTTTAAACTTAACCCTAAACTGTCTGCAACTTCTTGTTTTGTTGGAACTCTACCAAGCTTTGTTGTCAAATCTATTGTTTCTTTTTTTATTTTAGTCAAAGAATCAATCAAATGAATAGGCAATCTAATAATCCTAGCTTTGTCTGCAATTGCTCTTGTAATTGATTGTTGAATCCACCAAGTAGCATATGTAGAAAACTTGTACCCTTTTGTATAATCAAATTTTTCAGTCGCTCTAATAAGTCCCATATTTCCTTCTTGAATCAAATCAAGAAAAGAAAGCCCACGTCCTATATATTTTTTAGCAATACTTACTACCAAACGCAAGTTTGCATTGATTAAAATTTTACGAGATAAGTTACAATTTTCATCTTTTATTTTTCTTGCGACTTCATGTTCTTCTTCTGACGACAATAATGGTATTTTACCTATTTGTTGCAAATATATTTTTACAGAGTCATCAGAATTAACAACTGATAAATTCTCCGAGTTTTTTGGTTCTTCAATAACTACTGAATCAGAATCTAGTTTTTCAAAATCAACTCCTTCATCAGAAATCTCTCCGAAGTTTAAGTCAATTTTTTCCATATTATCTGTATTCATTATTGATTCTCCCTTCTGTTTTGTAAGCGTTGTCTTACAGCTTCAAATACTATAATAGCTGTTGCCGCAGAAACATTCAAAGAATTAAAATCTTTTAACATTGGTATTTTAACCTTATAGTCTGACATTTTTAATAATGATTTTGAAACTCCTGCATGCTCTGCCCCCATAATTATGACATAATTCATATCTGAATAATTAATATCATAACAAGTATCTTTTGAATCTGCGTCAGTTGCTATTACCCACCAGTTGTGTTTTTGTAATTTTTGTATTGAGGAAGATAGGCTATTTACTTTTATTATAGGAATGTGATTTACAGCACCTGCCGAAGTTTTCTCAACTACCGATGTAATTGGCGAATTTCTGCGAGAAGGTATCATAATCCCATCAACTCCGGCACAAACACAAGTTCTGATTATTGCACCGATATTGTGTACATCTTCAACACCATCAAGAACTACAAGAGAAGCATTTTCTGTATGTGTTTCAATAAAATCATCTAAATCTGTATATTTAATAGGTGATATCATTGCAATTACACCTTGATGATTATATTCATTATGATTTGCAAATTTATCTTTGCCCACAAATTGATAAACAATTCCGTTTGATTGAGCAAGTTCTTTAATTTTTTCGATTTTAGTATCAGTATGGATATTCTTAGAAATTAAAATTTTGTTTATTTCTCTTTTTCCAGAAGTTAATGCTTCGATTATCGCATTTTTTCCATATATAAAATCTGTGTTTTCCATAACTCACCTGTTTATTTTGAAACTTGAAGCATTCTATCTATACAACCAAAAGCCTTTTGAGCAATATCTTTGTCTACAGATACTTCATACTTTTCTTCATTCAACGTGTTGTAAATATCTTCTAACCTATTTGTTTTCATACTAGGGCAAATTATATCTTCTCTAATCAAATAGAATTTCTTACCTAAATAATCTCTATGAAGTCTATCCACAACCCCTTTTTCTGTTACGATTACAAACTCATCATATTGAGGATTATCAGCAACAAACTTCATGATTCCTGATGTACTGCCAACATAATCTGAAAGTAACGCAACTTGTTTTTGACATTCAGGGTGGGTTAAGATTTTAGCATTCGGATATTTATTTCTTGCAACTTTGATATCATCAACGGTTATTTTATTATGAATTGGACAACAACCATCATAAGGTATAACCTCAACCCCATTTAACTGTGATTCAACCCATTTTCCTAAATTTCTATCAGGTAAAAACAAAACTTTATCAGAACCTAAACTCTCAACTATTTTAAGAGCATTTGAACTTGTGCAACAAATATCACATTCAGCCTTAACCTCAGCCGTAGAA
>CAKUVB010000187.1 GCA_934693215.1 uncultured Candidatus Melainabacteria bacterium | reverse complement strand
ATAATATTCTGATAAAGTTCCACCACTATATTTTATCGCATTTTTATAACATTTTTGAGCTTCATCTTCGTTACAATACAAACATTCTTGTATAAGTCCGGCTTGTGACCAAGCTTTTGGAAATCTTTTATCTTGTTTGAAACAATCTGCCAAACATTTTTCACTTTCTACAAAATGTCCCAAATATAAATTCGCAACAGAAAGATTTAACAAGATATTTTTTGATAAAGGAAATTTTTCAATCCCTTGTTTGCAATATTTATATAATTTTGAGGCATAATCTATACTAGAAACAACAGTAAGAGAAACCAACATATCTGTTAATCTAATATAATTATCTAAAGTTGGTCTTTGTTTGATTAACTCTATGTACAAAGGAACTGCTTGTTCATATTTTCTAAGAGTATATTTTGTCAAAGCAAGTCCGCAAAGTATTGTTTCCGTTTGATTAATAGAATATGCTTTTTCAAACTGTTGTTCAGCTTTTTTATATTTTTTTGTTTCTAAATATAAATAACCTAAAAACGATAGAATAATATGATTTTCTGACTGTTTTTCTAACAATTCTAAGTATATTTTTTCTGCAGAAATATAATTCCGTTCTTTTACAAACTTGAGTGCCTGATTAACTTGTTCCGCAATTTCCATAGAAAAATGATATCATTTTTATTTAACTTAATCAAACTGAAATTTTTGTAATATAATTAAGCTATGGATATTTTAGAAGAAATTAATAATTTGATTGCAGAGAGTGAATTTGCAAAAGCAAAACACAAACTTTTACAAGTAATGGCAGAAAATGGCACAGACCTTGAATATACAAAACTATTAGGTTTAGTTAACGTTAATCTGGGTTGTTATGATGAAGCTCGTCAAAACTTCGAAGAAGTTGTTGAACAAGAAAAAGAAGATGCTACATCTTGGTTTTATTTAGGTAATTGCTATGACAAACTTAGAAACTTAGAACAAGCTAAAAATGCTTATTTAAAAGTAATTGAACTAAGAGAAAATTACCTTGATGCGTATAAAAGTGTTTGTATAATACTTATGCAACTTGGAGAAGAAGAAAAAGCAATCGAATTGGCTGAAAAGGCTAAAGAAATTGATTCTGAGGATTATACATACGAATACCTTATAGGTACTGCTTATGTTGCACTCAGACAATATGACGAAAGTATTGCACACCTAGAAAAAGCTTTGGAACTAGCACCTAACCATTCTCAAATATATGGAAACTTAGGTACTGCTTATCTTCTAAAAAACGACCAAACAAAATCTATTGAAATGTACCAAAAAGCTATAGAAATTGAACCTGAAAACACAGAAGCATTATACAATTTAGGTTCATTATATCAAATTCAAAACAACCATAGCGAAGCTTGTGTATATTTTGAAAAAGCTTATGCAATAAAAAATGATGAAAAATCACTTGTTGGTCTAACTCTTTCAGAATTTAAAGGTGGTAACTATACAAAAGCAATTGAACACTACAAAGCTCTTGTTGTTGCACACCCGGAAAAAGATTCATACTTATACAACTTGGCAACATGCTATGAACAAGTTAGAGATTTTAACAATGCTATATCTATTCTTAAGCAACTTATCACAAGAAATCCTAACTCTGTTAATATGGCACAAAAACTTGCAGGGTTATATATGGAAACAAGAGATTTAAGAAACGCAAAAGAATTGTATGACAAAGTTATCTTAAAAAATTCTCCGTCTGCAAATACATTATATCAGTATGCAATTATCTCATCTCAATTGTATGACACAGATACAGCAGAAAGAATTTTCAAAAAAGTTATTGGAATGAACCCTGACAATGCTCTTGCTCATAAGGATTTGGGGGTTATTTATCTCAATAAAAGATTATTTGATTATGCAAAAGATGAGTTCAAAACAGCTTTGAATCTTGCACCTGATAATTATGATATTGTTTTTGAATATGCAAATTATTTGTATAGTGTTGGCAATTACAAAGAAGCTGATGAGTATTACGAAAAAGCATTATCTCTAAACGATGATGTTATAGCCAAAACATTACGTGCAATGAACAAAATTGAACTTAATGAATTGGACAAAGCAAAAGAACTTATTGACAATGCTCTAAAACAAGAACCTCATCACGAATATATTCAGTTCATGGCTGGTAGAATTTATTTTGCATTAAACGAATTTGATACTGCAAAAAGATTCCTTATTCATTCTATCGAACAGAATCCTGATATTGAGTCAAAAAATCTGCTTGCATTAACATATTTCGGGTTAAAAGAATACAAAAATGCGAATAATATTTTTGAAAACTTATTGACAACAAACCCAGATAATATTTCTTTATTGTATAACTCTGCTCAATGCTATGAACATCTTGAAGAAAAAGATAAAGCTTTAGAAAAATTATACAAACTAACTGATATATTCCCTGAACATGAAGAAGCTCAAGAAATGATACGCCGCCTATCATAAGGTAGGGAATTTATGCAACTTTTATCTTATAACCTAATTCTTGCAATATTTTTAAAGCAGTTGTTAGTTTAGGTTGTTGTTCGCCTTTGAATATAGCATATAGATTACTCCTTGAGATTCCTGTTTTATGAGAAATTCCGGAGATTGAATCTTTTGCTCTAACTGCATATTCTAATGCTTTAACAAATGTTGTTAAATCATTATCTTCTAAAAAGTTTTCAAGACTAATTGTTAACCAT
>CAKUVB010000186.1 GCA_934693215.1 uncultured Candidatus Melainabacteria bacterium | reverse complement strand
CATGTAAAGTAAGAGATAGCAAGTAAGATTCAAACTAATTTAAGGTAAGAAGAGATGGCAATCGCTAGTTTAAATGAGTTAATACAATCATATATAATGCGTCGTAACAGCATTAACCTTGATTTGACGAACTATAGTTCTCAAAAAACTCTTGCTACAGGTGAAACTTCAAACCTTGCAGGTTGGAAAACTGCCAGATATCAAGCTCTAAGAGCTGAATACAAAAACATTTTTACAACCAATTATAAAGATAACGATAAATATACTTACGTTGATTATTCTGAACTTCCTGAATATCAAGATGAAGTTAGTTATGTAGATTCTTATTATCAAGCAAAAACAGAAGATTTAACTGTTTGGGAAACTCAACTTGATAACCAAATAACAACAATTAATACCGAATTGTCTGAAATCAATTCATATATTGATTCATTCAAGCAGATGTTAAGTAGTAACATCAAAAATGATTACAACTACGGTACTAATTAATAAAACAGGTTCAAAACTTTAACTTACTTACCTAATCTTACTAAACGAAATTTTTAGTCGCAAGAAATTGCGACTTTTTTTTAGTTACTTGTACCTGCACGATAACCGGAATAAGTATAAATAAGAGGTAGAGCTTTTTCTATATGTAATTTATCTGCAAACGGAACTTTACCTAGAACCAAAATACTTACTGCATCATCAATATTTGCTATAGCATCTTTTGCGGTATATTTTCTATCCGGAACTAAATCTTTTGGATCAGTTATTTTGTTTGCAAGCTTGATTCCCAGTTGAGTTCCTGCAACTACCCCTAAAACAGATGCTCCTATCTTAACTGCCGGTTTGTTTGTCTTTTCGAACTTTTCACATAATTTCAAACTACTATCAACAAAAGTCATCGGCAATATAGAATTGATAACTTGAAAAATACCTTCATTAAATTTCTTTTTCTTTTCGTCCTCAGATTTCTTTATTGAACTTACGGCAATACTTCCAACATTCGCACCCAATGACATTGAAGTAATCTCTTTGTACTTATATTGCATTTTTAAAAAACTTTTCTTTTGAAGTTTTGAAAATATTAACATTGGGATTAAAGTACCAATAGTTGCACCCGCAAAAGCTTTAACTTTGTCCTGCTTAGATACCTGTTTCTCACGCTTGTATCTTAACTGCATAAGTGTACGTTTTTTGTTCGCAACTTCAATTTCTGTTTTGTGCAGACGAGAAGTGCGTTCAAAAACATTTTGTTTTGTATTAAATTTATGTACCCCTAACGACATCTTTTTCCCCAAAATATAATTGTATTATAACGCAAACAAAAATCATATTACTAACTCATTTCTGATGCTTTTTGGATTCCATATTGAATATTTTTTAATATTTCTGACATAATATTAGATTTAACATCTTTTTCAGTACAATGTTTTATTTTTTTCTTGCTTGTTCCTTCGGTATATATTATATCTTTGCCTTCTTGTTTAAGATGTATCGATTTACCTATAAATATATTTCCAAAACTGTTCTTATCTTTAGTATATTTTATTCCAACTGGAACAATTCTCACTCTGCCTTTTATTTTTAGTGCCGTTCTTACAAAATCACCTATACCTGATTGTATTTTTTCTTCTAAGCTTTTATCTTTAAATGCGGAATTATTACCTTCAGGAAAAATAAAAATATTTGATTTATTTTGGACAAATTCCTTCATCAACTTACGCATAGAATTTGCATTAAACTCACTATCTTTTTTACCTAAAGAAGCATCTACTTCTGTTAATCCTAAATGTTTATAAATATTGCCAACTTTTTTCCCTAATAGTTTAAGCATATTGCGACTTACTACAATCTTTGGTCTTGGACATTCTGCTTGTCTACCACCTTCTACATACATTTTATTTAACATAGAATTTAATATCAGATATGTAAATTTATCTTTATGATAATTTGGGTGATTCATTACAAAAATCACAGCATTCTTCGACTCACTCAAAGCTTTCAAAGGTTTATCTTCAATATTGGTGATAATAAATTGCTTTTTCATACTATTACCAACTCTTGCAAGTTCTTCTATATACTCACTCGATTCAGGATTAATATGAACAAAATTTTTATTCAAATTTTTTATTGCACTTCTTTGTGACATAAAAAATATTTTATCTCCAATTCTTCTTGAAAGTCCTACAGATTTATCTAAAACAAATCTTATTCCTTTAGTAATAGGATTTGTCGGGTTTAAAAAATATTTATTTACAAGGTTTTGTTTTAAATATAACGATAAGTTCTCAAAAGCTTTTACTCCCTTATTTTCCTTGAACATATTATCAAGTTTAGTCTGCCCCACAACTTTTGGTGCTAAAATCTGACGTGCATCTTTCAATTTTACACGACCATTAAAAGAAGTGGTAATTTGATTTCTGTCAGAAATAATCATACCTATAACAAAACAGCTAAAAATTAATTTTGCTAGTATATTACGTTTAATGCGAGGTGCAGTCGTTGGAACTTTTGCGAACTTAACAAATGGTAAGAACCCGTTGTGAAACAACTGGTTCGACTCCTGAAAATTAATTATTCGCACAAAAAATACGCCTGGTGGGAGTCGAACCCACGGCAGACAAGGTTTAGGAAACCTCCGCTCTATCCTACTGAGCTACAAGCGCAAATTTGTTTATTTAATTTTATTTTAATGGAGACGGCTCCGTTAGGCAACCTGCTAGTATT
>CAKUVB010000185.1 GCA_934693215.1 uncultured Candidatus Melainabacteria bacterium | reverse complement strand
CTCAAAACGCAGTCTGTGGTGGGGGAAGATATGATTCTCTAGTACGTAATCTTGGAGGACAAGACACTCCAGCCGTAGGTTTTGCTATGGGAATGGAAAGATTATATTCTTTACTTGAACAAAAACAAGAAGAAAAATTAACAGCATATATTGTTTCTAACAACACTTTAGAAGCCTTGAAGCTTGTATCAAACCTAAGAGAACATAACATTAGTTGCGATTTTGATATGACAAACAAAAAATTTACAAAACAACTAGAAAAAGCTTCAAAAATAGCTAATTATGCTCTAATTTTAGGCGAAGATGAAATCAACTCAAAACAAGTTTCTGTAAAGAATCTAAAAACTTCAACTCAAAATACAATAGCTTACTCTGATATTTTTGAATTCTTGAATAAATAGAAACAACTTACGATTATTATAATTACAGAAACAACTATTGGTGCTGGGATACCAAGCACAAAAGTTGTACAATCTATCCTTATGCTCTCAACAAGAATTCGCACGATTGAATATAATATAAAATATATCGCAGTCAGATTACCTGCTTTTGGCTTTTTTGTTTTTTGAAGAAGAATCAATATACAAAAAATAACTAAATCCAGCACAGACTCGTACAAAAACGTTGGCTGAAAAAATGAACAATTAATATATTGTTCCGGTCTATTTTCTACAGGAATATAAACACCCCAAGGTAAGCTAGTCGGACGACCAAAAGCTTCTGAATTAAAAAAATTCCCCCAACGACCTATAGCTTGAGCAAGAGGTAGAGCAAAACAAAACGAATCACATATCTGCATAAAAATTAAACGATTCTTATAAACAATGTATGCTAACGACAGTATTCCACCAAGGAAAGCACCATGAATAGACAACCCGCCACCTCTAAAATTTAAAATTTCTAAAGGATTATGAAAGTAATATGAGTAATTAAATATACAAAAATATAATCTTGCACCTAAAATTCCACTCAACAAAACAATTGGTGCAATATCAAAAATTACATTCTTATACCCATAACAACATTCAGCAAACTTGTTAGCTACAAACAACCCAACAACTATTGCCAACCCCATCAATACACCATAATAATAAACATCAAACCCATTTATTGAAAAAATTACACTATCAGGAGATGTAAACAACATAAACTATTCGTTTCCTAGTTTAGATAATTCTTCTTCAATACTTTTTATTTGATTATTTATATCTTCTGAATCTTTGGCATCTTTTGATTTTAATAAATATTTTTTATATGATGCAACTGCATTTGTATACAATTCTATTGCAGTTAATTTTCTTTGTTCTACAGACATCTTTTTGATATCTTCATCTACTTTTACATCTTCTACATCATCATTATCATCAGATGTTACAGTAGAAGTTTCAGAATTTGCCTCTAACAACTCTTGAGCATAAGATTCTTGAGCAACGGCTAATGAATAATAAGAATCTGCATACTCAGAGTTCAAATCAAGAGCCTTTGACAACGATTCTATAGCTTTTTTATATTGTTTATTTTTTATATACGCAACACCCAAATTATAATGTGTTTCAAATATTGTACTGTCTAAATCAATACTAGACTGTAATCTATTAATTGCAGCATCATAATCTCCGTTTTCAAGATATATTTTTGCCTTATTATTTAATTCTTGAACTGCAAAATTATTTATACAAGCTGTCGATATTACCGCTATAAAAAGTACAGTAACAATTAATATTGCTCTCTTCATTACTATTCCTTACTATCTCTCTCAACCTCTTAGAATGGCTTTGTTTGGTTCAATTTTAATCTTAATTCTCTAAATCTGGCAATATCTTCTTGTGTTTTTCCGGATTCTTTAAATACCGCTTGAGAAGATGGGTGAACCATTAACACATAGTCCATGTGAATTTCCAAAAAGTTATATCTTCTTGGAGGTTGCTTTGTATTTCTTGGGTAAATCTCTGCATTTGTAACTGCTAAGAAACGTCTTTCTCTATCATTTAACAAATCTGTAAGCTCTCTATTAGTATTTGTATATTTTGAAACATGCACAGTACCTTTGATATCATGATCTGCAGTTAAAATACATACTTCTATTGGAATTGTGTCATTATTTTTTGCCATATTAATATATCCTTTTATATAAATTTTATACCATTTTGTTTATCTTGTCCAGTAATTTATTTCTTTTTAACCCTTACACCTTCTACCTCGTGTACATTTTCAATAACTAAAAAAGCTCTAGGGTCAATATCTTTAACCAACTGCTTTAATTTCGCAAGCTCTAGCCTTGATACAACACAAAACGTCAAAACATTATCCAGACCTGAGTATCCGCCTTTGCTACGTATATACGTAACACTTACGTCCAACTCTTTCATTATCATTTTTCCGATTTCTCGATATTTTTCTGAAACAATTCTAACAGATTTAGAACTATTTAAACCTTCCATGACAATATCAATAGTTTTTGATGCGATAAAATATGTAAGTATCGAATACATAGCCTTATCCCAACCAAACATAAGACCTGCAACCATATAGATAAATAAATTAAATCCCATCAAAAACTGTCCGACTGACATAAAAGAGAATTTCTGAGATAATCTTATAGACATTATTTCAGTCCCATCTAAAGATGCGTTGTTTTTCAAGACTAAACCGACACCAGTACCTAAAATAATTCCACCAAAAATTGGAGCTAACAATGGGTCTTTTGTAGCAATTTCCCAATGAAACACATTTGTGAACACAGATAATA
>CAKUVB010000184.1 GCA_934693215.1 uncultured Candidatus Melainabacteria bacterium | reverse complement strand
GACCGTCTTTAATGATGTTCAAAGCTCCACTAGATGCACCTAAATCAGAAAGTTTTGTGTTATCATCGCAATTCTCAGTAGTTTTAAATGTTAATGGACTAGAAGTATAGCCGGTAGCATTGTTTGTATAAGCTCCACCATTAGTAAGGTAAGTTCCGAGTTCACCTCCCAATGTAAATGTATGGCCATCATTTTGGAATGATATTTTGCCATCAGCATCAATAGTTGAATCTATGCCGTACGTTGCAAGGGTATCCATAATATCTTGCATAGTATCTGTTGCTAAGAAGGAGAAGCTATATGGAGTAGAGCCGTCAAGTATAAGCCTTACAACACCACCATTAGCAAATCCCATAGATTCTACCGTATCTGTAGCTTTTAGAGAATGTGAGTATGTGATATTACTTGAAGTTTGAGTAACAACAGGAACATCAACCATAAGTGGGTCATTTGTCATGTATCCTTTGTCAGAGTTTATATATCCGGCAGTGCCTGATGTTAAGAATTTGCCTAAATCACCTGAGAATACAAAGGAGTGTTCTGTGCTTGTTGCCGTAAATGCACCATTAGTTGCATCTATTGAACAATTGATACCCAAAGCTTGTAATGAATTCATAATATCTTGCATAGTGTCAGTTGCACCAAATGATATTGTTGTTGGAGTTGAGCCGTCAAGTAATAGGTTTAGGTCAGTACCCTCTTTGAATCCCATTTGAGCAAGAGTGGTTGCGTTGGTTAGTTTTGCAGTAGTTTGAGTGAAGGCTGGAAGTTTAAACTTAGATATCATATTAGAAGAACCATCAGTCAAGCTATAACCATCATTTGATGATATTGTTACTTTGCCATCAGTCAAACTCATATCTATACCATAAGATTTTAATGCAGCTTTTGTTTGGTTAATGGTCATGTTTTCGTCAATATCAATAGAGTTGATTACGTTACCGTTCCTATCGAGCAAGAATATTGAACCTGATGTAATACCAATATCTTTTAATATAGAGTTGTTTGTGATGTTAGAAGTCGTATTGTATGACAAATCTTTTGATTTGTATTCTTTATCTAGTTGAGTGTATATAGGAGCATTACCTTGTAAAGCTCTGCCGATATCACCAGAGAATACGAATGTTTTGTCATTAGACGTTGCAGAGAAAACTCCTGTGTTGCTTATAGTTGCATTGATACCGAGATTTGCTAAATCATCTATTACATTTTGCACAGTGTCATCTGCGTTGTAGTTTAGGTTGATAACATTACCATCAAGAGTAAGACGTAGAGTTCCGCCTTCGTGACCACCTAACAAATCAGCGATAGTTGTATCTGCTGTTAGTGGTGTTGTAGAAGTGTTGTATGTAAGCGGATTGCTTTCGTATCCGACATCTTGATTAACGTATGTGCCACCTTGTGTCAAATAAGATGCAATTTCACCTGATAACACAAATGAGTGAGAATTGCTTGTTGCAGAGAAAGTGTTACCGGTAGTACCTGTTACTATAGAGGCATCAATACCAAAAGTGCCTAGAGCAGTTATAATATCGTCTATAGTGTTATTTGCACCGAAAGATAGATTCATTGTTGTTGTACCATCAAGTACAACCGTCATAGTGCTTCCGTTGTTGAAGCCCATTTCTGCAAGAGTTGTAGTATTTGTAATATTCTCTGTTGTATCAGTCCAAGTGTCTAGTTTTAGTTGAGATACTAGGTTTGATGAACTGTTTGCTAATCTGTTTCCATTATCAGAGGTAATCGTTACTTTTTTGTCTGTGGAATCAATTGTTGTTGTGAAACCATACGCAGATAATACAGATGATAGTTGAGATAGTGTTTTAGAGTTATCAATATCTAAGTTTGTAATAAGGTTTCCGCTTTTATCTAATATTTGAATGTTACCTGAGTCGATATTGAGGTCAGATAGTTTTGTATCACCGTTTAAGTTAATTTCTTTGGTAACCTTCAATGGAGTTGATGTGTATTGGTTATCTTCATGTATCGTACTACCGTTAGCACCAATCAATGCTCTTGAGATATCACCTGACATAACTATTTTTTTAGAAGAAGTTGCTTGGAACTTGCCATCAGTAGTTATAGTGGCATTGATACCGTAGCTTGATAATTCTGTAAGAATATCTCCAACAGTAGCATCAGCATCGTATGATAGAGTTATTTGAGTGGTGTCATCTATCATGACACTAAGAGTTCCTCCGGCATTAGTTTTTAACAAATCTCCAACACGTGTTGCGTTTGTTATCGCAAATGTACCGGTTGAGTAGTACAATTTGTCGTTGGTGTTGTGAGTTTCGTATACGTTTGTTTCTGTGATAGAATCACCAAATAGAGTTGTTGCAAGCTTTCCATTAACAGAAATGTTTTTGGTGGTGTTAGCAGAGATTTTGAATTGAGAGTTTTCAAAAGTTGCATTAACCCCTGATAATCCGTTTAGGTAATCAAGTACATCTTGAATCTTTGCACTTGAATCAAATGTGTTAGTTGATTCTACTCCATCAATGTTTACTGTTATTGTCCTATCATCAGCTGAACTTAGTCCAAGTTTTGCTAATGTAGTATTTGTATTTATTCCACGATATATGTATGGGTTGTTACCTGTGAGTTTTGGCAGTCCGTTTCCTTCGGCATTTATTTGAGCTAAAGAATACCCAATAGCCCCGTATTGATTTGCGTATCCTGCACCATTGTTCACAGTCCCTGATTCGGTATTATACGCACAGTTTGTAAAGAGCATCGAAGCACCTGGAACGTTACCAACAAA
>CAKUVB010000183.1 GCA_934693215.1 uncultured Candidatus Melainabacteria bacterium | reverse complement strand
CTTTGTAAACTGGTTAACCCCGTTAGGTATAAGTATAGGATTATTTATTGGTAGTATTCCTAAAAAACAAAGACAAATAGCTGAAGTAGGATTAAGAAACGGACAAATAGATATCGCAGTCGGAACTCAAGCCTTGATTCAAGATAATATAGAATTTGCAAATTTAGGAGCAATTGTTATTGATGAACAACACAGATTTGGGGTTAAACAAAGATTAACTTTACGTAAAAAAGCACAAAACCCTCAAATATTAACAATGACGGCAACTCCTATTCCTAGAACTCTTGCCATTACAATGAATGGTGATTTAGACTTGACAATAATTGACGAACTTCCTAAAGGTAGAAAACCGATTATTACAAAAATGGGAGTTCCTAAAAAACAGATATATTCATTGATACGTAACGAAATTAATGCAGGACATCAAGCTTATGTCGTTTATCCTTTAATAGATGAAAGTGAAACTTTATCTGCGAAAGCTGCAACAGTCGAAGCTGAGTTCTTACAAACAAAAGTATTTCCTGATTTAAAAATTGGTTTACTTCATGGCAAAATGAAGAACTCAGAAAAAGACGAAGTTATGACAAAATTTAAAAATAAAGAATATGACATTCTTGTTTCTACAACAGTTGTGGAGGTTGGAGTTGATGTTCCAAATGCTACAGTCATAGTAATTGAAAATGCCGAAAGATTTGGACTACCCCAACTACACCAACTTAGAGGTCGAGTTGGCAGATGTGATTTACAATCTTATTGTATTATCTCTACATCTTCAAAATCTCAAGAAACAAGAAATCGTTTAGCTATAATGACGGAAACAAATGATGGATTTGTTATAGCTGAAAAAGATTTACAAATAAGAGGTCCGGGAGAATTCTTAGGGGTTCGTCAAAGTGGACTTCCTGATTTGATAATCTCAGATATCGTGAAAGATTCAAAAATCTTAGAAATAGCAAGAAGTTCAGCAATAGAATTCGTTGCGGATAAAAAGATTGAGAATTATCCGCAACTTAAAGAATCTACTACTCTTACCCTAGATGGTACACTCCTTCTAGGCTGCTGATGTTTTATTTTCTTCTTTAACTTTATCAGGTAAAGATTTCCAAGGTTTGTTACCAACCCAATCTATTGTTGGACTAATACATTTTTCAATCAACACATGTTCTACAAAATTATCAATAGGCTTCATCATAATAGCTAAAGCTACTAAACCTCCTAATGATTTCAATGCATTATTCTTAAACAATTTACTACCTTGAGTTTTCTTAATAATATTGAAGGCTGCACTTTTCTTAGTAACCATATCGCCTGATTTTGTAGCCTCTTTGAAAGATTTAAACATTTTTTCTGAAACATTTTTCGGTTTATTGCCTTCTAGCAAAGCTTCCCTCATATCCATAATATTATCAACTGTTTGTGCAACATAATTATGAATATGCTCTGGTTTTGGTTCTGTTTTAAATGGTTTCTTAATAAAATCAATCACTCTTTCTAAAGGATTCATCATCTCTTTATGAGTTTGTTTGTGTTTTGTTTTTTCTGCGATATTGTCAACAATGTGTTGAGTATATCTTTGTCTATCAACTTTTCCTGTTGCTGCATCTACAAACACTTCATGAGTACCCTTGTTCATTGATTCTGTAATCATATTTGTATAATTAGCTCTATCATTGATAGATAAATTCGTTTTACCTTTGGCAGAAATTATATTAGCAACTTTTTGTCCAACTTTAACAGCTGCGGTTGGTAATATTACACTCGCTAGCATTTGGAATGAGAATTGCTTAGCTGCACGTTTTTTACTAGGTTCATGACTACCATCCGGAGCATGTTTATACTTATCTCCTACATCAGCTGCAATGTATCCTATTGCAGGTACCCATAGCAAATTAGCAACCAAACCATTCATCGGACGAATAATCTCTCCCAACTCATTAGTATAAGCCAACCCTCTTAATGGCCATTTCATATAAGGGTCGTCATGTGCTACCTTTACTTTGCCTGATTCTTTTTCTTTTTGTCCAGTTACAGTCTTCTTACTACTTCTAAAGTTCTCTAAACCATGAAAGCGGTTATTATTAATTCCTTCCAACTATTTTTTCTCCATACACGTACACTTATCTGTATTGATAAAAACATAAACAAAAAAAGATTTGCTAGTTTTTGAAAAAAATGTTACAAGTTGTATAATAAATAGCATGGAAAAGAAATTTAAGTTAAATTCTAAATATAAACCAGCTGGCGATCAACCTAAGGCTATCGAACAACTTGTTCAAGGGATAGAAAACGGTGACGACACTCAAACATTATTAGGTATTACAGGCTCAGGAAAAACTTTTACAATAGCTAATGTAATTGAAAGAGTCCAAAAGCCAACTCTTGTAATTGCACATAACAAAACTTTAGCAGCCCAATTATATAGCGAATTTAAAGAATTATTTCCAGATAACGCTGTAGAATATTTTATTAGTTATTATGATTACTATCAACCAGAAGCATACATTCCTAGAACAGATACATATATTGAAAAATCTGCAAGCATAAATGATGAAATAGATAAACTTCGACATAATACTACAAGAAGTTTATATGAGAGGAATGACGTCATTATCGTTGCTTCTGTCAGTTGCATATATGGTTTAGGGTTACCAGAAAATTATTTTAAAGGTTCTGTAGAAATAAAACTTGGTGATGAAATTGATAGAGATGATTTAATTAAGCATTTAGTAAGTATTCAATATTCTAGAAATGATATTGCATTAGAGCGTTCTATGTTCAGGGT
>CAKUVB010000182.1 GCA_934693215.1 uncultured Candidatus Melainabacteria bacterium | reverse complement strand
ACTTGGAACACTTACCATTATTCGATTATCCCGCTACTTGAACTATTATTATTGATTGGAACATCAACCAACTTCGTTGGTGATGACATTTTTACAAGAATACTTGCTGCAGTAGCTGCATCTGCACCATTTCTTGATTTATCATTTTGTACCATATCAGTTAAAATCTTAACCGTATTATCATTACCTTGAGCTAACTGTGTATCTAAAGCTGTTAATGCTGTTGCTTTTACTTTATGACATGCTGGGTCGAGAAGCATTTTATTAATTAACGCATTTAAAGCTGCATCGTTATATCTTGTCCTATCTTCATCTAATCTTTTTAAAACTTCTTGAGCCGCTGTTTTTCTTAAATCTTCAGATGGACTATTCAAGTATGCTTCCAAATTCTTGATATATTGGTCAGTCAAGACTTGAACACGTTTTTTCCTTGTATTTTGAGGTTGCTGAGGATATAAATTAGGTTGCATAGGATACGCTGGCACACCACCGTTTTGTCCATAATTATTTATATAATAATTTCCTGGATAACAACAACCACCAGCAGGAAAACCGGCAGGAGATATTGTACATTGAGGTTGTGGTGAATGTAACAATGGAGAATCTGGAGGCAACTTTGTAGGATCTAAAGTATAACAGTTGATGTTTACCCCAGAATAACTTGTTGGTATTCTATTATTATTTACCGAATTTACCATACACTTAACCTTTCATTTATATAAAGTCTTTTTTATAAAAAAAATTGCTATTTTGTAACTTTATGTAAAGATTTTCGTTACAAGTAGCAAAAAAAACTTTCACGAGTTTTAATTGATTATAATGTAGTGTGTAAAAAAGGAGTGTTTATATGTTATTCTCTGTAGTTAATAATCAAGGAAGTGTCCCATATACGCAATATGGAACTGACAAACAAAAAGCAAGAGCAGCAAAATTTGTAAAATCTAATGATACAGAACTTACAAATTTAGCAATAGATATTAGCAGCAGAAAACAAAACAATCGTAAATTCGAAAAAAATATAACTCGCACTATCGCAGCTTTACCTGTAATTGCTGGGGTAGCGGCAATGATTAGAACAAAAGGAAAAGTTACAGCAAAATCATTAGCTGGTGTAAAAAACGCACTAGGTATTGGAGCTGCAATGTTTGGTATCGGTGCAGTTGTTAATGCTAACCGTTCAATTGTTCAGACAAACCCTAAAGTAGCAAAAACAGAACGTAAACACCCATTCCTAACATTAGCTGGACTTTCAACAGTAGCAACAGGGGTTCTTAGTGGAGCATCTGTATTGTTAGATAAAGTTTCACCAAAAGTTAAGGAATCTGTAACTAAAATTGCTAAAAGAAATGGTTTAGATAAACCACTTAAAAACATTGCAAATGCAATGGATAATGCTCCAGCAGCTATCAAAACAATGGCTTCGTCTGTAGCTGAAAAAATTTCATTACCTAAGAATGTTAAAGAAAATATTTCTAAAATTGCAGGCAAAGTAAAAATGCCACAATTCCTAAAAGATGGTTATAGTAAAATTGCAAATGCTGAAAATACCAAAAAGACAATCGAAATGGCTAAAGGATTTGGTAAGGCTGTAGGAAAAGCAGCACTTAAGAATCCGGTAACAGCAACAATCTTAGCAGTAGTTGCCCTTAGTGCTGCACATTCTATAAAACAAGGTATGGAAGTTAAGCATGCAAAAGCAAGATTGAAAAACGAACAATTAAGAACAGCTAATGGACTTATCAATGCTTATGCTGCTGAAAACGATTCTTTAAAAACTGCAAATGCAAAAGCTGCAGATGCTCTTGAAAAAAGCAATAATGTAATTGCAGAAGATGCAGACAAATTAGATGAAGAATAATTATTAAGAAAGTTGTATAAAAAGACCCTGATAGAAATATCGGGGTCTTTTGTTATATAATTAACCTATGGCTAAAATAAAAACAAAATATGTGTGCCAACAATGTGGCTACGAAACAGCTCGATATATGGGAAAATGTCCTGAATGTGGAAATTGGGAAACTTTTGTTGAAGAAAAAGTTATACCTGAGCAAACATCTAAAAACAACAGAGTTGTTCTTGATACTATGCCTCCTACACCAATCAAAGAAATAAAAGTTGGTTCAGAAATAAGAGTATCAACAAATATTTCCGAATTTGACAGAGTTTTAGGTGGTGGACTTGTTCAAGGCTCACTTGTTTTAATAGCAGGCGACCCGGGAATAGGAAAATCAACTATATTATTACAATCAAGCGGAGAATTATGCAAACAAAGCAAAAAAGTTTTGTACGTTTCTGCCGAAGAATCTGCTAGTCAAATTAAATTAAGAGCAGATAGACTTAATATTAGTCACGACAACCTTTATATTTATCCTCAAACGAATTTTGAATCAATCAAGTATCAAATAGAAAAAGAACGTCCTGATATCGTTGTTGTTGATAGTATCCAAGCAATATACTCAACAGATATTCAAAGCTCTGCAGGAAGTGTTTCTCAAATAAGAGAATGTTGTAATTCTTTAATGCAAATTGCTAAACAAGAAAACATAACAATTATAGTAATCGGGCATGTAACAAAAGAAGGTAATATTGCTGGTCCAAAAGTTTTGGAACATATGGTTGATACGGTTATTCAGTTTGAAGGTGACAAATACAAATCATATAGAATCTTAAGAGCCGTTAAAAACAGATTTGGTAATACTTCTGAAGTTGGAATTTTTGAAATGAGTGAGCATGGATTATCTGAAGTTATTAATCCTAGCGAATTATTTTTGAAAGAATACAACCAATC
>CAKUVB010000181.1 GCA_934693215.1 uncultured Candidatus Melainabacteria bacterium | reverse complement strand
TAAAATTAAATTTCTATCAAGTCTTTTTGTATTAAATCTTTAAATTTAATATCAATATCGTTAAGATTGATTATATCAACTTCGTATGGTAATGTTGAATTTTCAAAAGCAAATTCAAGTTTTGTTTTTATTTGTGGGGTTAATTCTTGAGAATCAATAGCCAAATCTATGTCAGAATATTTTTTTGCTCTGTTTTTTGCTCTTGAACCAAATATATATAACTTATAATTGTGTATCATTGAGGAAATCGTATTTTTTATAAAATCAATATTTATTGTTACTTGTAATATTTGAATATGTTTGTGTTACAATGGATTCGGTAGTTTTTTAATGTTCAAAAGGAGAAAATTAATGGCAGAAAAAAGAGTATGGCTTTTCAGAGAAGGAAATGCAGATATGCGTAACCTTTTGGGCGGAAAGGGTGCTAACTTAGCAGAAATGACTAATTTAGGACTCCCTGTTCCTCCAGGACTTACAATTACAACTGAAACTTGTATGGAATACATCAACAATGGCAACAAAATGCCTGAAGGTTTGATGGAAGATGTAAAGAAAGCTTTAAAAGATGTTGAAGAACAAGCTGGTAAAAAGTTTGGTGACGCAACAAATCCGTTATTAGTGTCTGTTCGTTCAGGTGCGAGAGTATCTATGCCAGGTATGATGGAAACAATCCTAAACTTAGGTTTAAACGATGATACAGTAGAAGCTATGATAAAATTAACAAATAATCCTAGATTCTGTTATGATTCATATCGTCGTTTCCTAACAATGTTTGGTTCTGTTGCTTGGGAAATGGATAGACAAAAATACTTTGAATCAGAAGTTGAAAAAGTTAAAGAACGAGAAGGCGTTAAGTCTGATACCGAAATTTCTGCTGATGGTTGGAAATCTTTGATTCCAATATATAAAAATGTTATTAAAGAAGTAACTGGTAAGGAATTCCCTCAAGATCCTTACGTTCAATTGCAAGAAGCTATTGAAGCAGTATTTAGATCTTGGAATATTCCACGTGCAGTTGCGTACAGAAATATGAACAAAATTGATCATAACTTCGGTACTGCTGTAAACGTACAAACAATGGTATTTGGTAATATGGGTGATGATTGTGCAACTGGTGTATCTTTCACAAGAAACCCTGCAACTGGTGAAAACAAATTCTATGGTGAATACTTAACAAATGCACAAGGTGAAGACGTTGTTGCTGGTATTAGAACACCAAAACCTATTGCTGAATTAGAAACAGAAATGCCTGATTTGTATAAACAATATGTTGATATTGCTAAAAAATTAGAATTAGGATACAAAGATGTTCAAGATATGGAATTCACTATTGAACGTGGTAAATTATGGATTCTTCAAACTCGTAACGGTAAAAGAACTGCAGCAGCTGCTGTAAAAATTGCTGTTGATATGTGTGAAGAAGGCATAATTACAAAAGAACGTGCTATTCAATTAGTTGACCCATATTCAGTAAACCAAATTTTATTACCTTGTTTTGAAGCAAAAGCAATGGCTGATGCTCATAAAATTGCACAAGGTGTAAACGCATCTCCAGGTGCTGCAGTTGGTAAAATCGTATTTGATACAGAAGAAGCTGCAAAACGTGGTGAAGCTGGTGAAAAGGTTATCTTAGTTCGTGTAGAAACTTGTCCTGATGATATTCATGGTATGGCAGTTGCTCAAGGTGTATTAACTCTTAGAGGTGGTGCTACTTCTCACGCAGCAGTTGTTGCTAAAGGTATGGGTAAACCTTGTGTTTCAGGTTGTGAAGATATGAAAATAGACTTAGCAAACGAAACATTAACAGGTTGTGACGGTACTGTTTATCATAAAGATGATATCATTTCTCTTGATGGTGGAAAAGGTGTCGTTATGGAAGGTGCAGTTAAATTAGTAGATGCAAAAATTGATGATAACTGGAATAAATTCTTCTCTTGGGTTGATGAAATCAGAACAATGGAAGTAGAAGCAAACGCAGATACTCCAAAAGATATTGCAAATGCTTTAAAATTTGGAGCAGAAGGTGTTGGGCTTTGTAGAACAGAACACATGTTCATGGATCCTGACAGACTTCCTTGGGTTCAAAAGATGATTATTGCTGGTACTCCTGAAGCTAGAAAAGAAGCTTTGGATAAATTGTTACCTATGCAATATGCTGATTTCTATGCTATGTTCAAAGCTTTAGGTAGCGAATATCATATGACAATTAGACTTTTAGACCCACCTTTACACGAATTCTTACCTGATAAAGAATCTTTAATTGCTGAAGTTGCTACATTAAAAGCACAAGGTAAAGATGCATCAGAAAAAGAGGAATTATTACATATCGTTGAAGGTTTATCAGAATCTAACCCAATGATGGGCTTACGTGGTTGCCGTCTAGGTTTGACTTATCCTGAAATCAATGAAATGCAAGTAAGAGCAATCTTTGAAGCTTGTTGTGATTTGAAAAAAGAAGGATTAGATGTAAAACCTTGGGTTATGATTCCTCTAATTGGTCACGTAAACGAATTAAAAACTGCAAAAGAAATTTTAGTTCGTGTAGCAAAAGATGTTATGGTTGAAAAGGGAGTTGAAGTAGAGTACAAATTCGGTACTATGATTGAAATTCCTCGTGCAGCTTTAACTGCTGATGAAATCGCTGAATATGCTGAATTCTTCTCTTTTGGTACAAACGATTTGACTCAAATGACATTCGGTTATTCAAGAGATGATGCAGAAGGCAAATTCTTAAACAGATATGTTGAACAAAAGATATTACCATCAAACCCATTTGAAACATTAGATGTTAATGGTGTTGGTCAATTGGTAGAAATGTCAATGGAAAAAGGTAAAAAA
>CAKUVB010000180.1 GCA_934693215.1 uncultured Candidatus Melainabacteria bacterium | reverse complement strand
AATCAAACTATAATCAATTGTTGTTTAGTTACAATCCTTTTAATACCGATCTAGTAGACGTAAACCAAGAGCATGATAAAAAAGAGAAACCAATCAATATCAGACCTGATTTGGGAATGAGTGATAATCAAGCAGAAAGTACCACGATAGAAGTTATACATCAGAATGTGTCTGAGGCAGAAGAAATATACAGCAAAGCCAACTTTGGTAATGCTTCCAAATTATATGATTCAATAAAATCTGAAGACAATAAGTTATCATCAACAAATGTTCGAAAAGTCTTAAATTATCAAAATCAAGGTATGAAATTCTTAATAGATTCTCAGTATGGAAATCTATCAAGAAAAGAATACTATATTCAAAGCAGACAACACTTGAAAGATATGATTCTAACAAGATTGTTTGTACTAAAAACTCCAACCGGAGAAAGTATGTTTGATAGCAAAAGAGGTAAATATTCTAAAGACAAGTTTGCCCAAATGATTGACGAATATCTAGATGAAATTTTTGCAAACAAAGATCTTAAAGAATTAAAAGAATTCCAGAAAAAAGTTCTCTCTGAAAATAATTTTGAAACAAAATTTTTAGATAATGTTACAGATTATGCAACTAAACCTAAGACAAAAGCTAAAACGGGAACAGCTAACGGAATAGAATTTGGATATAAGGGAATTAATGATAAAGATAAAGGAATTCCTAATAATTGGCGTGATGATGAAGCAATACCTTTTAAAGAGGTTTACCTATATGAACGAGGTACAGAATATTCAAAAGACAATGTTGAAAGATTTACAATAGCTCAAGCAAATATGAATTTTGTATCTAGTGCATATAATAAATTTCAACAGTTCAACCAATTTGCAACTAAAGCATCTGATAATACACTTTCATCTAAACAAAAAGAACAAATGATATTAGAAGGTTTTTCTAATTATTACTACCTTTCCGAAAATAACGGCAAAAATGAAATAAATCAGTTGTTAGAAAAAACAAAATTACCAATGTATATAGATGAAACAGGTTTTGTATTTCCTGCCAATATGATTGAAGAAGATAAGCAAAAATTATTAAACTTGTTTTTAATGCACTCAAAACAAAATGAACAACAAAAATTAGACAAAATCTTGAAAGACAAATCAATAGATGAATATGCTCAAGAATATCAAACCTCGGCCAATGCTTTGTTAGGTGAAGATGATGCCGTAATGATGGCAAATGCAATGAAAGAAGATAATCTTGAAGGATTTAAAAAATATACATCTATGGCTCAAATTGGTGGTATGGGATTAACTATAGTTGGTGGAGTATTAACTCTTACGCCATTAAGCCCTTTAGGAGCTGGAATGGTAACAATTGGTAATACTCTAGCTATCTCAGGTATGGGGGCAGATATTGTCAATGATTATACAAATGAGTTTACTAAAGAAAACGCAGATGCAGAAAGTTTAGAGAATACCAACAAACAAACATTAACTACTATCGGAGGATTTGTCATAGGTGCAAAAGCGGGCAAACTTGCAGATAAAGTGTTCCAAAAAGCATTGGGTGAAAAACTCATAAGTACATTTGGGAAAGATTATACAAACGGAAACAGTGTACAAGCATTGAAGAATCTTGTATCTAATCCTGAAAACTTTACACGATTGGCAAAAGCTGTTGGTGGCAAAGTCGGAACAGATTTTGGAATCTCTTATATGGGTGATTTAGCAATGATGGGTGTTCTTAATACTAATGATGATTGGGAATCGTTGTTAAAATCTAACCTAATGGGTGTTTTAGTAAGTACAGGCAGTGATTTAAAAGGTCTATCAAAGACAAGAAGCAAAGTTAAAGTTGATACCCCGACAAAACCAAATCCAGAAGTAAGACCTGACGGCTCTACTGTTGAGGTAAAAGCTGATGGTGAAGGTACTAAAGCTGTAAAACCAGAGCCTAAAAATGAAAATATTAAGACTGAAACTACTGATAAAACTGATACCTCAAATATGGCTGAAGTTGATGTAAAAACCTATACACAAGAAGAAGTTGACAAACTAATTGCACAAGACCCTGAACATATAAAAGTAATGACTAACGGCAAAGTTTTCAGAATTACGGATAACCTTGAATTTGTGTTATTAGGAACTGTGGTAAAAAAACAAGAGATTGTACTTAATAAATCAATATCTAATGAGTCTAAGGACTTATCTGTTACTCCAGATAAGTCTACAATTGTATCAACTGAAGAATTTGATACTCCACAAATTGAACAACTTTTGGGACAAGGTCTAAATATATCAAAAAAAGAAACCCTAAAAAATGGAGATCAAATTTGGTATACAGAATTTGATATGATTATTCGAGTAGCTAAAGATAAACGTCCATTAGTAATAAAGCAAGGTGAAGAAGAATCTAAAATTATTTATGATTCAAATAAAAAACCTATTGAAGGTATTACAAGAAATGCCGATGGAGATATTGTAAACATTCTGGTATTCAAAGATGGTTTACCTTTTGCTGATAAAAATATTGTATATGGAAAAGAAACGTCAATAACAGGAGAAAGATATTTACATCTTGATGAATATCCAAAAGTTTTAAATCAAGACAACTATATAAAAAACATGCAAAAACAAATAGAAGAAGCTGAAACTGTTGAAGATATTAATAAATTACAAATAGAATTTTCTAAGTTTAAAAAAGAATATAATAATGATACAGACTTGACTAAAGATTTTAATTTAAAACTAGAAGGTTTTAAGAAAAATGAAATGTTTGTTGATGAAAAGTCATTATCTAATTTGAAGAAATATGATTTAAAAACTAATCAAGAATTAAAAGTTACAGCTGATGAACATATAATAT
>CAKUVB010000179.1 GCA_934693215.1 uncultured Candidatus Melainabacteria bacterium | reverse complement strand
CTAGTATTTGGAGATAGTTGGTATTATTCAGGAGAATTGTCTAGATATATGATTTTAGGTGTGTGTCTGTCGATTATAGCAGAGCCATTATCAAATGTATATGTGGTATCTTATAATCAAAAAAAATATTTGGTTATTCAAATGTTGTATTTATTGTCTAATTTTACAGGCATTATAATTGGTAAAATAGTTTTTGATAGTGTAGAATTATCTATTTTTGTTGCCTCAATAGAGATAGTAATTGTTTCAATTATATCTATATACAAGGGGAGATGTATTGTATCGTTTTAATTTTTTAATGTGGTACGACTATTTTGTAGATTATAAAGCATATGATACAAATATATATAATCAAGCAGTTAAAAGATAATAAGGGATGATGTTATGGCTTTAAAATTAATGTATATTACTAATAATGTTGAGGTTGCGAGAGTTGCTCAGAAATATGGTGTAGAGAGAATATGGGTAGATCTTGAGACATTAGGTAAGAATGAACGTCAAGGACACATTGATTCTGTAAAATCACACCATTCTATTAGCGATATAAAGAGAATAGTGTCAATATTGGATAAATCAGAAATGTTGGTACGCGTTAATCCAATTAATGAAAACTCTGAGGAAGAAATAAATCAGGTTATAGATGCTGGAGCAGATATAATCATGCTTCCAATGTGGAAGTCCAAGAATGAGGTTATTAGTTTTCTCAAATATGTTAATGGAAAAACCAAAACTGTATTATTATTGGAAACCAAAGAAGCGGTAGAGTGTCTGGATGATGTTTTGAATATGGGGGGATTTGACGAAATTCACATTGGATTGAATGATTTACATTTAAGCTATGGACAGGTATTTATGTTTCAGCTATTGACTGACGGTACGATTGAAAATCTTTGTAATAAGATAAAAAAATATAATATACCGTATGGCTTTGGAGGAATAGCAAAACTGGGAACTGGAGATTTGCCAGCAGAAAATGTTATTCAAGAACATTATAGATTAGGTTCGACTAGAGCAATTTTGTCAAGAAGTTTTTGTAATGTAGATAATTTTGATTCCATCGAAGATATTGATAATGTTTTTTTTGAGAACATTGAGAAACTGAGAAAATATGAAGAATCTTTAAAGAATAATACAATAAACGATTATTTGGCAAACGAGATACTAGTGAAAAAGATGGTTGAAAAAATAGTTTCTTCCAAGACAGGAGAGGCAAAATGAATTTATCCAGAGAATTGTGTACGGAATTACGAGATAAATATGGAGAGGCATTTTATTTATTAGATTCTTTGCAATTTGAAAAAAATTTTATAGAGTTAAAGCAGTCTTTTTCGGATATATATCATAATTTTAACATTGCTTATTCATATAAAACGAATTATACTCCTAGTTTATGTCAAATCGTCAATGTGCTAGGTGGTTATGCAGAAGTAGTTTCAGAAATGGAACTGGAATTAGCATTAAGAATAGGTGTTTTACCAGAGAATATTATTTGGAATGGACCTATTAAAGAATATAATGCGTTAAAGAAATATATTTTTATGGGTGTAACGGTTAATATAGATTCAATCGAAGAAATGATAGAAATCGAAAGATTGGCCCAGGAATATAAAGAAAGAACATTTAATATTGGTATACGTTGCAATTATGATGTCGGTGATGGTGTTGTTTCTAGATTTGGATTTGATGTTAATGGTAAAGATTTTCATCAGGCTATATGTACTGTAGAAAAAATACATAATATAAATTTAATAAATTTGCACTGTCATTTTGCCAAGAGAAATATAGAGTTTTGGTCAAACAGAGTTAAAGGAATGATTGAATTAATTGATAGAATGAAAATTGTTCCTAAGCGTATAGATATAGGTGGTGGGTTGTTTGGGAAAATGGCTCCTTCATTAATGGCGCAGTTTGACTTTGAAATACCTAATTATAAAAATTATGCTCAAGCAATTGCGACTGCTTTTGCTGATTATTATAAAGACAAGCAAAGCAAACCTGAGTTGGTAATAGAACCAGGTTCTGCTTTGGTGGGTGATTGCATGAAATTTGTTGGTACTGTTAAGACCATAAAAAATATAAGGGGTAAAAATATTGCAACTGTATTGGGCAGTCAAAAGAATATCAGTATGACAGGTGTGAAACCTCCGATAGAGGTTATTCATATGGGAAATAAGGAAACTTATTTTGAGAATATAGACATAGTTGGATTTACATGCATTGAGGGTGATGTATTGTATAAAGATTATGTTGGTACTTTGGCTGAAAATGATGCAATTATCATTAGTAATTGTGGTTCGTATTCGTTGGTAATGAAGCCACCATTCATATTGCCAAATTTTCCCGTGTTAGACATATCAGGGGAAAATGTTGAAGTTGTTAAAAATAAAGAAAATTTCGATGATATTTTTCATACATTTGTATTTTGAAAGGTGAAATATGAAAAATATAAACATAGTATTTAAACGTATTTTTGATATATTTGCGTCTGTGATATCAATAGTGCTTTTGCTGCCAGTATGGATTTTGGTAGCAATAGCTATAAAGTTGGATTCAGAAGGGCCGGTTTTTTTTAGACAAGGTAGGAGAAGTAAAAATGGTCAGGTTTTTAATATGCTGAAATATAGGTCTATGGTAGTTAATGCTGAGCAAATGGGTACAGGACTATTTAATTATCAAAATGATCCAAGAGTTACTAAAATTGGTAGGGTACTAAGAAGAACTAGTATTGATGAACTGCCGCAACTTTTTAATATACTAATGGGAGACATGTCTGTTGTTGGACCAAGGCCATGTGTTACTTATGAGTTAGGGGATTTTGACACATTAAATAAAAAATATAAAAAGAGGTTTCAAGTAAAAGCTGGATTGACG
>CAKUVB010000178.1 GCA_934693215.1 uncultured Candidatus Melainabacteria bacterium | reverse complement strand
TGTCATACAAATAGAATATACAAACAAACCAATTTCCGTAAAAGTTTTAACTGTACCTACAGGGAATGTTAGTGTACAAGAAGCATCTTCTTTGTATGAAGAAATAAACTAATTATCTTCCAACATTGGTGTTAATAATGTTAGATATCCAAGGAATAAAAGTGTATTTGCCTTGTAATGATGTCAATACTAAGTAGACCATTACCACTAACATACAGAAACTAACTATAGAAAATCCAAATGCTATTGGTGCAGTGAACAAGAACAATAGCTTATAAACTAACATATTTATGAATGGAATTACACTCAGAATGCTAACTATCAAATTAGTAAAAATGTTTATTAAGAAACAAGCCATTACTAAGAAGAATGATTGAAAAATATGATATTTAAGGAATGGTTTAAGATTTGTTTTTGTAATAGCACAAAATATTAGCCATACAAACCCAACCATGCCCATTGTTACATATGTTGCAGATGCAATAAGTCTTTCTAGTAATGATGCTGAATTTGAGTTTGAATAATTAGAATTCCTCAATTATTTCGTCCTTTCTTAAATCTTCAATATAGTCCTCAAGAACTTGAATATAAACTAATTTGAATTCATCGTTTTCAGGTCTTAAACCTACTGCAGCCTTGTATGAGTAGATAGAACGTTCAACTTCGTTGTTCATATAGTATGTATTTGCAATCAAAATGTACAAATCCGGGTCTAACTTAGAGATTCTTAAAGCTGCTTTGTATTGTTCTTCTGCTTTATCAAACTGTCTAAGGTTTGAATACATATTACCTAACAAGATGTATGCTTTAACTTCTTCTGGCTTTGTATCAATTGCTTTTTGATAAAGTGCAATAGCTTCATCATAATGTTTGAAATCAGATTTAGAAATCGCATAACAAATAATTGCTCTATAATAGCTATCACCTTCTAATGTTAATGCTAATTCAAAATATTTATTAGCCATATCTTCTTTTTTCAATAAAGATAAAGTGTTGGCTAAACATAATGCAACGGTTTGATTTGTAGGCTCAAGCTCAAATACTTTGTGATAATAGTCATACGCACCTTCGTAATCATATAGTTTGAAACAAACATTACCCAAATCAACTAATGCAGTAAGGTTGTTAGGGTCTAGAGATAATGCTTTTTCATAATAAGCTTTTGCCTCTACATAATCTTCAAAATCATGGTATAAAAGAGCAATAGAATTATAGATTTCAGGGTCTGTAGATACGAAATCAAGAGTTCTATTATACCATCTTAAAGCTTTTGAAAAATTCTTCATTTCAGCATAAGTGTTTGCAAGATTGTAATATACCAAATAATTACTTGGGTTTACAGACATTGCTTGTTCAAAGAATTTTAATGCTTTTTTATATTCTTTTTCATAGAACCAAATACTACCGACATTCAAAAGTGCATCAATATCATTTGGTTGAAAAGCTAAAAGGCTATCATAAATAGATATAACTTTTTCATATTCTTCTGACATTGCATAATATTTAGCAAGTTCATGATAATGATCCGGATTCTTTGGGTCTTTTGCCAAAGCTATAACAGTTTTTTGTATTGCTTGTTTAATTTCTTGTTCGTTCATAGTTAAATTCTACCGTATTATCCTATTTTCGTAAAGTTCTTATTATTTGTTAATATATTCTGAATATTCTTCAGATTCTTTTAGCCATTCTTCTTCTGAAACAGAGAATGCATGATTCCAAAACTTTTCTATAGCATAGTTTTCTCGTTCATCTTTTTGTAAGATATGAACAACAACTGCACCATAATCCAGAAGATTCCATCTGTTTTTTATATCTTGTTCTGCTCTATATGGTAATAATGAAAAATAGTCTTTTATTCTTAATTTTACTGCGTTTGTAAGTGCTTTTACTTGAGTTGATACATCTCCCGATACAATTACAAAATAATCTGCAAAAGAAGATACATGGCTGATATTTAGGATTGTAATATTTTTACCGAGTTTTTCATCAAGTATTCTTGCTATTACACAAGCTAGTTTTAAAGATGATACATCTTCCATTAATTTTTCTCCATATCTAATTCATTAATCATATCCACTCGTCTTTGATGACGTCCACCTTCAAAAGAAGCATTTAACCATTCATCAACTATATCAAGGGCTAATCCGGAACCTGTTATTCTTTCGCCTAAACACAAGATATTTGAATCGTTGTGTTGTCTGGTTAATCTTGCTGAGAAGGTATCTGTACAATGAGAGGCTCTTATTCCTTTAACTTTGTTTGCATAAATAGACATGCCAAGTCCGGTACCGCAAACAAGTATTCCAAGGTTGTCGCCTGATGTAACTTTTTCGCAAACTTGTTTTGCAATGACAGGATAGTCACAAGATTCTTCAGAGAAACAACCAACATTGTCTATTTCATATCCGTTTGATTTAAGGTGTTCAATAATTTTTTGTTTTAGATTGAACCCTCCATGGTCAGAACCTATAATAATCTTTTTTTGCATAATACTGAAAATCCTTAATTATATTATACTTCAATTTCTATTGTAACAAAAATTTAACATTTTACAAGATTTATTAAAGTTTTATCGAGAATGTGCCGTAAGAAATAATATACGTTAGGAGTTGGTTAGAGGATTTAGATTATGGATAAGTATTTTGACATTGACGAAATGATGATTGAGTATTCAGAAATGACAGGGTTTGATTTTAACTCTGAGGTTTACAAAAGCATCGAACAAAAAGATAGTGAATATGCAAAACAAGCATATACATTCAAGTATGGTCATTACGATTGCCTTGATTTAGTTGCAGGGTTATTTGAAGGAGTTTAGAAAAATGAGTAAAAAAGAGTTTTTTAACGGTTGTTTTCCTGCTGATTGGGTGGAAGTAGATACAAAGACAGAAAAAGAGGAGGTAAAACAGATTCAACAAAGAAA
>CAKUVB010000177.1 GCA_934693215.1 uncultured Candidatus Melainabacteria bacterium | reverse complement strand
GTGCGAGGCGTAGTAGGCTTCGCACTCTGAATGACGTAAAATCTGTCAATGTTGGTTTATTTTATAATTGGGGTCTGTGCAACTCCAAACCCCGCACCAAATATTCTTTTTTTATTTTATTAGTGGAAATTGTTAAAAAAATCGGGATTTTATAAATCCCGATTTTTAATTATTTTTTAAAGTTTTTAAATAAATTGTCTAAATTTGGTTGTTTGATTGTGTGATTTTTTAAATAATTTAAAATTTTATCAAAATTTTTTATATTATTTACTTCAGGTAATATATTATTTATTGGAGGTTTATCTCCACCTCCGCCACCTGCAGCAACCATAACTTTTTTTGCTTTTGTCTTTAATTTTGCTGGAATTTCCTTCATCGGTGCAAACGCACGTACATTCATCGAACTCATATATACTCCTTGGTAATCTGACACATTTATACAAAAGCTTATCAAAATATAATTTGCTAATTTATTGCAAAATATTAAAAACATCTTGGTATGTTTCAATTATGTTGATATCTAAGTTTAATTTTTCAGGAGTAACATTTAATACGGTTTTATTTTCTTTAACTGCATATATTGGAATATTACGTTTGTTACATTCAAACACAGGTATAGAACCAATTGCGTTGTATGGCATAATCAAATAATCTAAATCATTTATAGAAAAACCTTTATCTACAGATAATTTTGGAGCTTGAGAAAGTCCTAGCAAAATACAAGGCAAATATGTTGGTGTAATGTATTCTGCAGAGCATCTCGCATCTACTATTCTCTGTTCAATTTCAATATCTTCAAATGCTGGCGAATGTGCACAAGGTATTTGTAACTCTTTAGAAATATAATGAGATATTATAGCTTCTACTCCACCAACAGGGTCTACACCTATTCCATTGGCGTAATTATCGCATTCATAATCTTCAAACTTACATACAATAGCTATTGCCTCAGCACCTTTTTCTAAAAGTCTTTTAGCAGAAATTAAGGTTGTTCCTATATTGTTTACTTTTCCTGTTGATATGCCGGAAGAATCAACAAAAAATTCGACTCCTACAGGTTCATCTGTTATGTCCCAATCAATAACATCTACACCATATATCGTTTTTACGGCATTAATTGTGTTTATATGAACATCAATTATTCCTTTTGATATTCCTTTATCAAAAATAACTCCAATTTTATTATTGTTGCTTTCGTTTAGATACAAATTTCCTTTAAAAAACTCATCAAGTGAATAGCCTTCAACATAAAACATATTAGGAGTAATTCCTGAAAAACACCCAGCATTTACAACATTCGGATTTACAATAAGTTTTGTGTCAGGTAATGACACAAATTTCCTAGCCCAATAACTCGCATCTCCGGCGAAACCACCAATTGATGCTCCAATTCCTGTAGGTATGATAAAAGCTCCTAATTTCATGCAATTATTCTAATGAAAAAATATCAAATAATCAATTAATTGTCTAAAATACACTAATTATTAAGAACTATTGCAAATTTGTTACAATATTTTACATGTAGTTTAATCTTCGGAAAAGAGTGATATAAGCCATTTATAGTATTATTGCTATTAAAAATATGATGATAGTACATATTTTTAAATAAAATATGGCAAAGATTTAAAAAACAATCACATCTAGTCTTAATATTAACTTTACATTTAAAAAAAAACACGCAATTTTTTTTTTGTCCGGCTTTTAAATATATAGTGTGGTTGTTATAATTTTTATATCAACTTGTAGATTATTAGATTGTGTATGATTAGTCAAATAAATTTAACTCAACAACATAATATAAATACCAATACCCAAAATAAAAAAGGTGCGAAAAATACACCAAATTTTAAGGGGGGTAAAAATATCATTTGGAATCTTGCAAAAAATTGCGAAAAAGAGCCAATGATTAATGTTGCAGTTATTGACCTTGTTACTGCAATTGGTCCACGTTCAATTTGGGAATCTGTAACAAACTTATTTGCAGGGTTTGAAGCTTTGCGTAGAGAGTCTTCCGGATTGATTGTAAACTGTTTGATTCCAGGTTTTATAACTCTTGGTCTTGCAAAAATGTTTAACGGTGCAATAATGGGCAAGAATAAAGCTAATATGGCTAATTGTTGGGCGAGTTCTGATACAATAAGTACTGTTGCAGACCATTATAAAGAATCTGAATCTACACAAGCTTTTCAAGAAGGTATGGAAAAGTTTAAGGGTAATAAAACTCATGCCAGAATTTATGCAGTAAATTACAATTTATTAAATGAAGCATCAGGTGTTGATGGATTTAAAAATAAACAATTTAATCAAGCAATGTCTAAAGATGAATTGTCTAATGCTGCAGAAAAACTTACAAGAATGAGTTTTAAATACAAAGACGGTAAACTTTCAGAAGAAATTGTAGAAAAAACGCCAAAGAGAAAAATTAAAGCGGTATTTCGTTCAATTGCAAGAAAGACACATATCACTCAAGATGTTAAATTTGGGGATAGATTAGAAGCTGGACTTGAAAGAACACTTACTGATACTCACCAAATACTTAAAGGTATTACAAAAGAAGGTCTTAAACCTGAAGAAGTTGCAAGTTATGTAAAACGTTCAAAACATTTGTTAAAGACAAAGAGTATTTTGGGTATGGCAATAATTTTACCACTTGCTGCATCAATGCAACATATTAACCGTAAGATTACAGAAAAACTTTCAGGACAAAAAGGTGCTCCTATTCATGATGATTATGGTAAGCAAGATGCTATACAAAAAACTCCTGAACAAATAAAAGAAGAAAAACGTAATCTTATTGGTCGCAAGATATGGGCTGTGTCATCAATGCTTGGTGTTGGTCTTTTGTCTATGATGAAAATGCCAAATGTAAGGACTTTAAAAAATATTGTTCAATTTAAAGATCAATTCCCAACAATGGATCAGGCAAGAGCTATATCTGCAGTAACTTTCGCTTCTCGTATGGCTGTTGCAGATGATGAGGCAGAATTAAAAGAAGCACACACAAGAGATATAGT
>CAKUVB010000176.1 GCA_934693215.1 uncultured Candidatus Melainabacteria bacterium | reverse complement strand
ATTTTTTTACTTGTTGCAAATAATGAATATGTTGTTTGCAATATATTCATTTTAATTGTAAAATGTATAAAAATGGGAGATAGGGTTAAATGGAATTTTTTAGACGACATCAAAAAACTATAGTATTTATTATTGCGATAACCTTTATTATGTGGACTTTCGGAATGATGCTACTACCTGCTCTCATAAAATAAGTGATAGTATGAAATTTAAAACTTTAATAGCTTTAATATTAGGGACGTTGCTCTCTTTTGGGTCACCACTTTCTTGTTGTGCCTCTACTTCGTCTTATTCTAATAATGTAAAAAAGATTCAGAATATTAAAAGGCAACAGGCTCAGGCTCATGCAAAAGTAAAACATTTAAGAATATTAGAGAATATTGAAACAAATAAATTGTATAAAAATCAAAAACGACTTGAAACTACACAAAATTCTTTAAAAATTTCGCAAGTTGCATATTCTCAAAAACAACAACAACTTTCAAATATGGAAGCCAATCTAAGACAGGCTAATATTGAGTTTATGGCTTTAGATAATGAGTTAAAAGATAGAATCCGTCAAATTTTTAAAACTCAACGAACAGGATTTTTTCAATTATTACTTACCTCAAGTGATATCAATATGTTGATAGATAGATTACATTTTGAGAGTATTGTTGTAAAAGAAGATTATAAAAGGTTACAAAGAGCAAGAGTAAAAGCTGCACAAATTATAGCTTTACGTTCGCAAATTGAACAACAAAAACGTAGTCTTGCTCAAACTATTAATTGTATTAATTCTCAACAAAAATCAATAAAAACTGATATTGCTCTAAATCAGGACATGATTCATAAATTAAAAACTAATAGAAGTTATTATGAACGTTCGGAAAGAGAATTAGCAAGGCAGTCTGCAAGTATTCAAGCTATGATTTCTAACATTCGTAGCTCTGGTACAACTTCAAATGTTCATGTTACAACAGGATTTATGCGTCCTATATCAGGACCTATTACATCTCCTTTTGGGTACAGAACTCACCCTATATTCAAGACAAGAATATTTCATTCAGGCATTGACATAGGTGGTCCAAATGGAGGTGCTATTAGAGCCTCAAATAATGGTAAAGTAATATATGCTGGTTGGTATGGTGGTTACGGACAAGTTGTAATCTTAGACCATGGTGTTGTAAGAGGACAACCTATAACGACTCTATATGCTCACATGAGTTCAATTGCTGTACGAAAAGGACAAACTGTTACAAAAGGACAGACTGTAGGTAGAGAAGGTTCTACAGGGTATAGTACAGGTCCACATTGTCATTTTGAGGTTCGTGTAAACGGACAACCAAGAAATCCGTTAAATTATATATAGGAATAAAACGTGAATAGATTTAGTTATAAAAAAAGAATAGCAACATTATCGATATTGATGACCTTAATGGCTTCTTTACCGGCATGTGCTATTGGAGAAAAGCCTTCAGATTTTACAGGAGATAGCTTTTTTACAAGTCCGATTATGGATTCTAATGAGAATTTTATACCTTTAGATGATAATAACAATGATGCTGAGCAAAAAAAATTAGATAATCCTAATAAAACAATTCCTCCTATAAAAATGTTGAGATTAAAAGCTAAAGCTTTTTATTTTAAACGTAAAGACTTGAAAGAACAAAAGATGAATCCTCAGCCTGTTCAAGTTGTTGAGGACAATCAAGAGGAACAGTATAATTTAGATTCTGATAATATTAAAGCAAGAGAAAAACGCAAAAAACAAGCTGAAACAGCAGAGCAAACTCAAATAACTATAGATTGTAAACATATGGATTATTTGACTGAAACTGGCTTAATGACTGCGACTGGAAATGTATTAGTTAATTTCCCTCATCAACAAACAACATTAGAAGCTGACAATTTGAATTTTGATAAAAATACAAATAAAATGCATGGTTGGGGTAATGTTGTAATCACCAGAGGCGGTCAAAAAACTTATGGTGAATCTATAGATATAGATTTAAATGAGGAAAGTATATTTATCGCTAAGCCGGTTACAGAAAATCCAGAGATTAAAATTGTTGCACAAGAAGGATATATTCAGAGAAATATTATTACTCAAGTAAAAGGTACAATAGATGTAGAACATAGTGCTCCTATTGATTTAAGAACTAGCGGAGGTCCTGATGCTAGACAATATATGAAAACAATGATTATACCTGAAGAACAACAAAAACGTATTACTGATGGAAAATCAAAAATATTTAAAATTCAGGCTGAAGAAATTATAATAAATTCTAGAGAAAATTTAGATACATTGCGATTAAAAAAAGCAAGGATTACAAGTGGTGGTAAAACAGTTCTAAAAATTCCTAGAATGAAAATATATTCTAACAAAGGACATGATTTCGTTGAAGGAAATTATCCTGAACTAGGATCAAGAAGATATCTAGGTATGTATATAGGTCCCGGTTTTATAGTAGAATTGCCAAGAGGTGCATTATTGAAGCTTATACCAGCTTTAACATATAAGAATAAGATTGGTATAGGTGGTGTTGCAAGATTATGGACTCCAACAAACCAAACTCAAGTGAGTTATGGTACATCAAAAAGCAAGATTGTTATAAGAGGTGAACAAAAGCTTGATGATAATTTAACATTGAAATATGCTTCTTTTGATTATACTGATGATTGGTTTTTAGGTCGAAGAATGCCTAAATATGGTGCTGATTTGATATATAAAAAAGCATATACAACTACTTCTATAATGGGAGAACGTAAACCAACAACGTATGAACATCGTATTAGTGCCGGTTATTTCCAAGATATGTACGAAGATAAATATTATGAGCAACTATCGAGTACAGGTATAGGTACAACCAGATTCCGTTACATGGCGAGATTATCACAACCTTTGTATGATTATAGAAATCCTGAAAAGCAGTTGTATACTAATTTTGGAGTTGGCTTTGAGGGTTCGGCAACTTTATATGGTACAGGAAATACTCAAACTATCGGCCGTATAGGTCCGTATTGGCATATTCAATATA
>CAKUVB010000175.1 GCA_934693215.1 uncultured Candidatus Melainabacteria bacterium | reverse complement strand
ATTGTTACCTCATAAAAATGATTTAGTAGGAAAATCTATGTACGTACCACCTTTTGAAATTACATCAAAAATTATAGAACTTATTTCGAAGATTTCAGAAAAACTAGGAGAAATAACTTCTATTCAAAATAATCCTTGTCATATTCAATTAAGAAAATAAAAGCAAAAAGAGTATTACAATGTTTTGGGAGTGAGTGATAGTGTCGCAAACAGTACGAAGTTTATAGAATTTATGCTATCAACTATCTTAAATACCATAGAAGAAATTATACAAACAGAGAAAAAGGTTATTGTAAATGTTACTCTAAATTGAAAGTAATTATATATATTTCTTATTAAAAATGATAAATTTTTGTATCTATCAAAAAAAATTTTGCTAGTATAAATTTTTATCATAAAATATTTAATATGAGGAAGGCTTTATTAATATTACTTTTAATGCTTGTATTGATTCCACCGGCATTTGCTGTGGATTCATCTTCGCTTGCTCATTCTGATACAGATAGGTTTAAAATATCTTTGGAACAAGCAATGAATTTAGCACTTGAAGGCAATATTGAATTAAAAGAGCAAAGAAAAAATCTAGGGATTTCAAAGAATGATATAAAGATAGCTAATGCTCTAAAGAACCCTCAAATCCAATCAAATCTTTTAATGGGAAGAATTGCTAAAGGAAATTCCAGTCAAGTCGGTATTATGCTTCCAATAGAAATAACTAAAAGAGGAACTAGAAAGAAGGCTGCAGAAGCAGGACTTTCTTATACTGAAAATAAAATCAAAGACTATGAATTTAAATTAAAATTAAGAGTTAGAACGTCTTATTTCAATTTGCTTTTAGCAAAATCCGATTTAAAAATAATGGAAGATAGACGAGATTTGTTAGAAGAATTGCTTAAAATCGCAGAAAGCAGACCTAAAAATAATCCTAACTATGAAATTGATGTGTTGCAAGCTGATATGAGATTGAAGAAACAATTGGTACAAATAAATCGTGCAAAAGCAAGTGTTAGGACTGCACAGTACAATTTCAACAAGGTTTTGAACTTAGAAAACAATTTGACATTATATGATGCTCAAGAAGATTCAGTATTTGGGCAGGCATTCTTTACCCAGTTAGAACTTCCTGATTATTCAGAGTTAGAATCAGTTGCTTTTAAAAACCGATATGATATAAAAATGGCTGCAGCTAAGGTTGTAAAGGCTCGTAAAGAAATTACTGTTGTAGCTAAACAAAGAATTCCTGATTTGTATTTGTCAGGTGGATATGCATTTGCACATGACGGAACTCCAGGTGCGTATGTAGGTGCAGGTCTGGATATTCCGGCACTTTATAACTATTCTCCTGAAATTAAGAATGCAAAGTTACAATATGAAAAAGCTCAATTAGAATATAATTCAATAATCAATATTACAAAAAATGTTATACACACAAACTATGACAAGTTTGTTATTGCTCAAGAAAACGTAGAGCATTACAAATCAATTCTTGATGAATCAAACAGAATTTTATCATTATCAAAACAACGGTATCAAAAAGGAAAAACTCCATTAACAAACTTGATTGTCGTAGAACATTCTCATCAAGAGTTGTTAAACGAGTTCTTAGCAGCAATGGGTGTTTATTACAATGCTTATATTGCCCTTTTGCAAGAGGTTGGACTTGATAACTTTACGATTGATATTGACTTGTAGATGTTTTTAATGCATTTTTAATTTGCCACGTCACTAAGTGCTCGCAATAACTATTTACGTTCTTAATCCTTCTTAGTATTTTCTTTGTGGAACAAGTGCCATTCAAAGGTTGGATATGTCTTGCTCATTTCTTCCCAAGCAACATGGATATCATAATTTGGCATTTCATTAAGTCTTTCTTTTTCCCAAGATTTTATATAGTCAATGCAAGCGTGGTCTATATAATGCAATCTTTCAGCACAAAGTGTGATATTTTTATCTTTAGGTAAACTTTCCAAAGCCTCTATCAATGTAGGTAATTGTAAAAATGTAATATTACCATGAATTTTTGCAATGATTCTGTTTTCACTTTCAATAAAATCCTTATCAATATCAACCTTCAAAACTTTATAGGCACTTTTTAAGAAGGCACATACAAATCCTATTACAATCCCTTCAAACAAATTTGTGAAAAGAATTGAAACAAGAGTTATTAAGTATATTGCAAATTCTCCTTTGCTTAATCTGAAAATATGTTTTGCCGAATCTATATCAACAAGTTTATAGCCCGTATAAACAAGTATGCCGGCCAAAGCACTTACAGGAATGTAGTTCAATACAAACGGGAATAATGTTACAAACACAAGTAACCAAACCCCATGGAGAACTGCAGAGGTTCTCGTTCTTGCACCTGCGTTTATGTTTGCAGCACTTCTTACAATAACCCCTGTAATTGGCAAACCGCCAAGGAAGCCTGATAAAGAGTTCCCAATACCTTGTGCAATAATTTCTTTGTCATAATCTGTTTTTGAGTTTTCGCTCATTTTGTCAATAGCAGTTGAGGTTAGTAGTGTTTCTGCACTGGCAATGAATGTTATTATAAGAGCATTTATTATTACGGAAGAATTAAAAAGATTTGATAAATCTTGAGGACTTATAAAGTTGATATTACTCCAAAAGTTTTGTCCTACTTGAATATAACTGATGTTAAAATGCATAAAATTAGCTAAAAGAGATGCAACTATAATACCAACAAGAGCTGATGGGATTGCATGTATTTTTTTACAAGGTAAGAATTTCCAACCGATTATACAAACTATCGTAATTATACCTGTCATGCAAGCTAAATGGTGCGGTGAACCGTCCAATGGTAATACAGAATTGCATATAATACTCAACAAATCTTTTATATTCAATAAAAAGTCATTGTTTGGTTTGCTATCTAGCATTATATGGAATTGGGATAAGAATATAGAAATTCCTATTCCTGCAAGCATACCTTGAATAATTGCAGGTGAAATAGCTCTAAACCATTTTCCAAAAGACATAAGTCCGAATAGGATTTGTAATAATCCAACAAGGAATATTATCAAGAATAACTTTTCTAC
>CAKUVB010000174.1 GCA_934693215.1 uncultured Candidatus Melainabacteria bacterium | reverse complement strand
AATTCAGGATTGACAAGTTTTACACTGACAATAGCTGTCAAGCCTTCTCTAACATCATCACCTGATAGGTTTTGTTCAGAATCTTTAAGGATATTATTTTTTCTGGCATAATCATTTAATACACGAGTAATTGCGTTTCTGAAGCCTGTCAAGTGAGTACCACCTGAATGTGTGTTGATATTGTTTGCAAAAGACAAAATACTTTCACTATAAGAATCTGTATATTGCATTGCGATTTCAACTCTCATACCGTCAACTTCTTTGTCTATATAGATAGGTGGGTCGAAAAGAACATTTTTGTTTGTGTTTAAAAATTCAACATAGCTTGCTATACCACCTTCGTAGTGGAAAACTTGTTCGCTATTATCAACATCTGTATGAAGAATAATTTTCAAACCTTTGTTAAGGAATGCCATTTCTCTAAATCTTGTTGCGATTACATCAACATCAATAACTGTTGTTTCTGTAAAGATTTCTGGGTCTAACCAGAAAGTTGATTTAGTACCAGTTTTTGTAGTTTCTTTAGTCTTTTCAACAGGTCCTACAGCTTCACCTCTCAAATATTCTTGACGCCATACATAACCTTGACGAGAAACTTCTACAATCATTTTTTCAGATAGTGCGTTAACAACAGATGCACCAACACCATGAAGTCCACCAGATACTTTGTATCCGCCATCTCCGAATTTACCGCCTGCGTGAAGAACGGTGTGTACAATTTCTAAAGCTGATTTACCTGTTTCAGGTTTAACATCAACTGGAATACCACGACCGTTATCTTCAACTGTAACACTATTATCTTTGTGAACTGTAACATGGATTTCTGTACAAAATCCTGCAAGTGATTCGTCGATTGAGTTGTCAACAATTTCATAAATACAATGGTGCAAACCTCTTTGAGAAGTCGAACCAATGTACATACCAGGACGCATTCTTACTGCTTCCAAGCCTTCTAAAACCCTAATATTACTGGCATCATAGTTCTGTGTCATTAATCTCTCCTAACTTTCACTATCCTCAAGTTATATTATACTATAAACAAGACTCATGGACATTAATAATGTAAATCTTTGTTATATATGTGTTGCTTGAGATGCTCTATTAATCATAATGTCCTCCTATAAAAATAAGCCCCAAAATGTATTGGGACTTACCAAATTTTTTAATTTATATTTTAAAATTTTAGTTTATTTATGCTTAACCATGTTTGCAACTTTTTTAATAGCTGAAGCTATAGATGCGTTTGGCTTAGCTGGTTTGTTTGCTACAAGTGGTTGGGCTGCAACTGAAGGCTTGCTAACTTTCTTAACAGTCTTTTTAGCAGTATTAACTACTTTTGGCATAACTGGAAGTACTTTCATAAATAACTCTCCTTTCACTTGACAAGTATATTATATACTAATTTTTAAAAAGTGAAAATAATTTAATTATTGTTTGTAAATTTATTTAATATTTTTTGAATTTTCTTTTCTGTAATTTCAAGATTCTTTTTGTTAACACCATATTTTTCAGCAATATCTATAGCTTCTGAAATCCTTTGTTGAGCATTACTATCGTTTTTAACAATATTTTTTATTTGTTGACGTAAATTCTTTTGGGCTTTCGCATTATTATAAATTTTCCCGTTTCCAAATATAATCATTTTAGCAAGGTTTACTTTAGCGATACCGGATTTCGCATTTTGAGCACTTGGAACTACACTAAATTTTCCTTGAACGTAACCCATATCTCCGTCTGATAATGCCTCAAAGAAGGATTCTCCGGTTTTAGCTTCTTTTAGTTTTCTATCACCAATATTATATATATATGAGATTACCGCATCTTTTTCATAAGGTTTAAGTTTTTTATATTCATTAACTGCGATATTTGCTCTTAATGCAGAATCTCGTTGAGCAATAGCATGGTTTAATAAACTATCTGCGACTCTTTTGGATATATAATCATTAGCATATGCTTTTTTACCATTAGCAAGTTTAATATATTCTATACCCGTTATGCCTTCACCAACAGTTACTAGAGTTCCTTTAGATTTTCTTGCATTACGGATAGATTTGTCGGCTTCACCTACGTATACTTTATAATACAATTCTCCTATAGAATCATTAGGGTTATATTTCTTTATATCCTTAGCTTTTATAATTTCTGCACCTTTTGCTGATTTTGTGATTCTTACAGATTCTTCACTACCGGCTTCAAATGAACGTAAAAGCTCTACAGTTGAATTTTTAGCAACTGTTTCAATTTTAGGTTTAGAAATCTTTTGCATAGTTTTTGGTGCTTGTTTTTGGCAAGACGATAAACCTATTATGGCAGATAGACCAATAGCTTTTGTATAGTTTAATATTTTATTACCTACATTCATCACATTTTTAATAAAACATTTAGGGATAAAAAATTGCCTTTTTTATTGATAAATGTAACAATTTCATGTATCATATAAGAAAAACAGAGTAGGAGTGGATTATGACCTTAAGAAATGAACGTGTAAGAAAAGAACTTATGAGAGAAATCTCTGATATTTTAAGACGAGAAATTAGAGGTTTAGAAGGTGTAGTTTCTATAGTAGATGTAGAAGTTTCGCATGATAATTCTTATGCGAAGGTTATATATAGTGTTCTGGGAAATCCTGAACAGGTTGAAAAATCAAAAGAAGTTATAGAAAAAAGCACTCCAAAAATCAGATATGAAGTTGGTCGTAGAGTTCGTTTGAGATTAACTCCGGAATTGAGATTTGTATATTCAAACGGTTTGGAAGAAGGCTCTAGAGTTACAGAACTTATTAATAAAATTTCAAGAGGCGAAATCTAATTATATGTTAGGTTTTGTTAATATCTATAAACCCAAAGGTATTACATCTCATGATGTTGTGGCTCGTTTAAGACGTGTTACAAAAATTAAACAAATAGGTCATACCGGAACACTTGACCCTTTTGCGGAGGGTGTATTGCCAATATGTATAGGAAAAGCTACCAGGCTTATTGAATATTTGGCAGATGATAAAGCATATATTGCGACTGTTCAATTTGGAAAAGTTACAGATACTTATGATATAGAGGGAAAAGT
>CAKUVB010000173.1 GCA_934693215.1 uncultured Candidatus Melainabacteria bacterium | reverse complement strand
GTGTAAACACTCTGTAGCAGTTGCTCTAAAGGCCATTAATGACCACGCCTATGAGGATTGGTTAGAAACTAAATTTGGCATAGAACATGATTTACCTGATGAAAATACAGATTTGATGGATATTCCTCAAGGAAGTTATATATTCCATTTCAACCCAAAAAGAAAACAGAATTTCTTTTCTATTTTGATTAGAGATAGAAAAACAGGAAAAATTATTCGTTCAATAGAAAATGTTTTGAGGGCCTTGATAGAACTTCAACGTAGCAATCCTGATTTTACTATTAATGATTCTCAAAAAGCAGAAGTTGCTATATTCCAAATGATATTTAAAATCGCAAGGCAAGATAAAAAAGCCGGTTGGTATGATATTCCTATTACGAAATTCCAACCAATGTTTCCTTTACTTGCTGCTGCTGATGAGGTTTTGGACGAAAAAACAAAACAAAGAATTAAATTTACAGATGAACAATGGAAATTGTCACTTGATGTATCAACTTCACCAAATGGAAGTATAATGTTGGCTCTTTATTGGGATAGACCAAATGATGATAATGTTTATCCTTTTGAAGAAGTAAAATATTTTTCTCGTCAATTAAAATGGGGTAGATATAAGAACATAATATTCCCTATAAATGTTGCGATGAACGAACTTCCTCAAAATATTATCAAACAAACCTTTACGGATTTAAAAGATTCAGAAGGCGGTAAGTTTATTTATGAAGAATTACCTAAGATTCAACAGGTTATAGATGTTAATGTTTCTGAGCAGATAAGTAAGCTTATGCTTGAAGAACGTCCACCTTTGAATGTTGTGACTTTGGGTATTGATTATGACCAATCATTGAAAGCAGCATTAGAGTTTGATTATGACGGAGTGAGAGTTCCGTATTCAAAGAATAAAGATAAAAGCCCTTATGTCACAATTACGACTAAAAAATCAGGTGAGGATTATGTTTATTGGATAAAACGTAACTATGCACACGAACAGTCTGCGTATCAAATGCTTTTGGCTTGTAAGTTTGTACCAATGCAAACAAACAATTTGGCTTTAGAAAAAGAAACTGCAATTGATTTTTACAATTATTATATCAAGCAAGCTGGTGATGGTTGGAAGTTTGAAGAAAAAGATGATATGAATTTCTTTAAACTTATGGAAGAACCTTTCAGAATGTGTGCAAAAATTGATTTTTGTGAAGATGCACCTGATGAATTTGAGATTCAACTTTATGGACAGGTTGGAGAAGAAGTTATCAATTTTGACGATATATATGATACTATCCAAAGTGGTGAAAAATACGCAAGAGTTAGAAGTTTAGGATTTGTGGAATATCCGGCTCAAAATATTTATCAGATGATGAGGTCTTTCAATTCGTTTGATGCTTATAGAAACAATGAAAACAAGTTTAGAGTAAAAACTTATCGTGCCGGTTTGATTCAAGAACTTAAAAACCTTGATTTTGAACTTGTGTTGAGTGATAACTTTAAACAGTTTTGGGAACAAATTTCATCATTCTCAACTACAGAACATACAGAATTGCCAAAAGATATTAATGCTGAGTTTCGTGAATATCAGATTAAAGGTTTCAGCTGGCTTTGGTTTATGTATAAATATGGTTTGAATGGTATTCTTGCAGATGATATGGGGCTTGGTAAAACACTTCAAGCATTGGCTCTTTTACAAAAAGCTAAAGAGGTTGATGGCTCTGAACCAACTTTAGTAATTGCTCCAACTACAGTTGTATTTAACTGGGAAGCTGAAATTCAAAAATTCACTCCAGGGTTGAGTTGTTTAAAATTATCAGGTGTAGATAGAGCAAAATTGTTTGATGAAATTCCAAACTACGACATTATTATCACGAGTTATGCGTTAATAAGACGTGATATTGAAAAATTTAGAAAATTCAATTTTAGATATATTGTACTTGATGAATCTCAAAATATTAAGAATGCTATTTCTCAAACTGCACAAGCAGTTAAAACTTTGAATTCAAAACATAGACTTGCTTTATCAGGTACTCCAATAGAAAACAAACTTGAAGAATTATGGTCTGTATTTGACTTCTTGATGAATGGTTTCTTGTTCTCAATGGCTGAGTTCAATTCAAGATATGTAACACCTATCATGGAACGTCAAGACAAAACTGTTGAAAAACGTTTAAAATTACAAATATCTCCATTCATTCTACGCCGTATGAAACGAGATGTTGCAAAAGATTTGCCGGATAAAGTTGAAAATATGGCATACTGTGAACTAACTCCTGAACAAAAAGACTTCTATCTGGAAGTGTTAGATAGTACGAAAGAAGAATTGTTCAAGAGTATCGAAATGAACGGTCTTGAAAAGAGCAGAATGTCTATCTTCTCTGCATTGTTGAGATTACGTCAGATTTGTTGTCACCCTAAACTTTATGACAAAGAACATGTTAAAGGTGTTATGCAATCAGGTAAATTTGAGTATCTTAAAGGTATGTTAGAACAAATTGTTTCTGAAGGACACAGAGTTCTGTTATTCAGTCAATTTGTTGATATGCTTGACATTATTAAAGGCTGGTTGGATAGAGTAGGTATCGAATACGAATACTTGACCGGTAAAACAAAAGACCGTCAAAAAGCCGTTGAAAACTTTAATAACAATACAAGTGTTAAAGTGTTCTTGATTAGCTTGAAGGCAGGAGGTACAGGTCTTAACCTTACAGGTGCAGATTATGTTATCCACTATGACCCTTGGTGGAACCCTGCAGTTGAAGATCAGGCTACAGATAGAGCTTATCGTATAGGACAAACTAAGAAAGTATTTGTATATAGAATTATTACTAAAAATACTGTTGAAGAAAAAATCCAAAAACTTAAGACAAGAAAACGTGACCTTGTTGATAGCGTAATTTCTGTAGATAGAAATATTACGAAGTCTTTGACTATGGAAGATATCAAAGATATCTTCTCTGTGGATTAATAAAATATGTCATTGCGAAAAATCTATGATTTTGAAGCAATCCATTCCCTTCGTCATTCCGTACTTGATACGGAATCTGTCAATGTTGATTATTTATAATTGGGGTTTATGCAACCCCAACCCCCGCACCAAATATTC
>CAKUVB010000172.1 GCA_934693215.1 uncultured Candidatus Melainabacteria bacterium | reverse complement strand
CCCGTTATGAATAAATACCCAGAGGAAGTTTCTGTACTTTTGAAAGAAACGTTTAATAACAAGAAAGAAAAAAGGTCTAGATTAAATGGTGAAGAAATTAGTCAATTAGCACCGGTTATGAATAAATATCCAGAAGAAGTTTCTGCACTTTTAAAAGAAACAAATGTTAATAATTACGGTCAAGAAGTACATAGATATGATGGTAATGAGATTATCGAATTAGCACCGGTTATAAATAAATATCCAGAAGAAGTTTCTGCACTATCTAAAGAAAAAAGAATTGATACTTATGGCAGAGAACAACTTAGATTTAATGGTAATGGAATTAGTAAAATAGCACCGATTATGAATAAATATCCCAAAACAGTTTCTGCATTAATTAATGAAAAAGATGTTAATTCTGACGGAGTAGAAGCACCAAAATTTAGTGATATAGAAATTTGTAAATTTGCATCAATAAAAGATTTTGATTTAGAGGTCGCAAAAGAACAAATAGACAAACAATTAGAAACTACTAAAGCACACCCTGAAAAATATATCAATGGAGAATATCCAAATGAACAGGAAATGTTAGACGACATTGATTGGTTTTTTAATAGAAACAAAATGAAATTACTAAAAGCAAGTGCAGTATTTGATAAAGAAGCTCTTAACCATCTTCTACGTATGAGGCTTGATGATGCAGGAGAATATTTATACATTCTAGATAAATTACCTGATTTGAATCTCATAAAACAACTTTCTAATTCTACAAACATAGACGGCAAACCATTCATGCCAACTCAAAAAGTTGAATTTATTGATTTGTTATGTGCATACAAAGAAAATAATCTAGAAACCACAAAGATTGAACAAATGGCTCAAGAAGGTAAAGTTGACTTAGCACAGTTAAATATAGATTTGTTCAATAAAATAATGAAAAATTCAGGTTTGACTGATGATGAAATTGCCTCAATCCCAAAAGAAAAATTAATTGCTTGGGATATGAAATATACTCATCTTTTGTCCAAAGAAATTGCAGAAGAAAAAGATCCTGCATTTAGTGATTTGTTAAGAGCAACTAATTTAGAGCCTGATTTTAATAAATATATACACGATACAAACACCCCTTACGGACAAGCAAATGCTAAAACTAAAACTATGTATCAAGAAAATAATATAAACTATGAATCTTGGCTTAAACCATCTAAAGAAAATGAAGTTCATTTTGTTTCAAAAGACAAAAACACAGAACAATTAAATCAAATAGCTTCTCAAATCGCAGAAGATATAAATACACTAATGAAAACACCTGTAAAAGGATTTTTGAAAAAACAATATCCTGCTAAGTTCTTTAAAGGTGATGAGTTTGTTATTCCACAAGAATATTTAACAAGCAAATCAAAACTAACAGAGCTTGTAAAACAACTTTCTGACACTTCTGAACAAGGACAGCTTACACAGGTTTGGAAACGTGCAAAAGGTAATTCTACAAATCCTGATCCCAATAGAGCACAAACCGCACGTAAAACTTTAACGATACTAGACCACTTAAATCAACGTCTTGATGATTTATCAAAAGTACAAGATAGTAAAGCGACTAAGACATTAGATTTAACAATAAAAATGTGGGATAGAAACCCTCAAAAAGATATATTCCAAGGTAACTATTCAACCTGTTGTATTGGTATGGGTGGTGGCAACGGTTCTGCTATGCCATACTTTGTAATGGATACAGCATACAATATGATTGAACTTGTTGACAACACAACTGGCAAAACTATTGGCAATGCCCTTTGCTATATGGTAAAAGGTGAAAACGGAAAACCATCATTTATTATAGATAATATCGAAATCAATAATAGTGAAAAACCCTCTGATGAAGTTGGTAAACAAATTAGATCATCTATAACAGAATACGCATCTAAAATCGCAAAAGATGTAACCGGCTCTGATGAAGTTCCGATTTATCTAGGTGGACAATATAACGATGTTCTAATAGATGATTTACCTACATCAACAGAAAAAGTCCAGTTTATTGGCGATGTAAACAGAGAACGTATTTATATGGATTTATACACAGGTTGGATTGATAAAGAAGAGTTTACCAAACCATATCAAGTTGAGCAATGGAAATTGAAATAACCACAAAAAAGCACAAAAAAAAGGATGCACAAGCATCCTAAAAATCCAACTATCACAAATCAATTTATATATTATAATGGTTTATTCCATAAAGATTCTGCAAATTTGCTTTGTGCTTGAGCATCTACTGACAAAGCAACATTATTTGGAGTAAAGATGAATACCATTTCGCCAACTTTTTGAGCAGTTCCATTAAGAGCGTGAGCTGCACCACAAACGAAATCAATTGTTCTTTGAGATTGTTCTTTGTCTAACAAATGAAGATTCAAAACAACAGTTTTTTTATCTTTCAAATGTTTAACCATTTGACCAGCTTCACCAAAAGAACGTGGTTCAACTATCATAACTTCATAGCCTCTATAGTTAGGGTGATTTACAACCTTCATTTCTCTAGGGCTTTCTGTTCTTGTTGAATATTCAGGTTTAGTAACTCTTAATGCGTTACCGTCTTCTACATATTCTTCTTCGCCACCGAAATCAAAAGCATCATCTTCTTCATCTCTTGTTAAACCTTGAGTTAAAAAATCAACTATTCCACTCAATCTTTCTGTTATTGTCATCTTTCCTCCGATTATTTAAATAATATTCTTCCTAAACGTATCATAGTAGCACCGTCCGCTACTGCTCTCTCATAATCATCACTCATACCCATTGATAATTCTTTTAAATCCAACTTATATTTGTTACTTAATTCTGTTTTGATTTGTCCAGCCTTCTTAAATACTTTGTCGAGTTCTTCTTCACTAGCTCCAAATGGTGCCATACACATAAACCCGTCTATACTCAGGTTAGGCAATTTCAAAAGTTCTTCAAAATTATCATAAAGCTCTCTCTCACTAAATCCAAACTTTTGGACTTCCCCTGATATATTTATTTGTAACAATACTTTTTGGACCTTGCCTATTCTTCCCGCTGATTCTGATATTGCTTTTGCTAATTTTACTGAATCAACTGACTGAATATAATCAAAATACCTTACGAC
>CAKUVB010000171.1 GCA_934693215.1 uncultured Candidatus Melainabacteria bacterium | reverse complement strand
TTGATAATTGATTTTAGAGTCATAATTTGTTTTTTGAACTCAATATCATCATTATAAATACAAAGTTTTTTTATGAACTTATCTATAAAAATATTTGCAAATTTTATAATAGTCCAAAATATAACAAGATGTAGTGAGGTTTGTACCCATTTTATTTGTAGAGTATTTGTGATTGCTGAACCTATATCAAACATAAATATTCCTTTTCTTTTTACATGCCTGCAAGCTGTAATACATACCCTGTAATAATACTAATTAAAAGCACAATTGCAATTATCAACATAGTGTCTTTATGGTTTTCACCTTGTTTTAATAATATTAAAATACCAAGACCGGCATTTGATAACAAACCTGCTATTACAGAACTAAATTTTAGACTGCCACTAATTAACAACATTGTTAGCGAAACTGAAATTGCACAGTTAGGAATTAGACCTAATACACTTGTAATAATAGGTTCAAATCCTTTTATATTATGGATTATGTTATGTACAAATTGGAATTGTAAACAAACATTTATAAAGAAATTAAGTAGAATTGTTATTACTAATATAAACATAAAAATATTAAAGGTATGTTTTATTGGGTGAATTATCAATTCTTTAGGTTGTCTTTCTATGACTGAGTGATGACAACAACCAATATCTTTTTCTTCGTCTAAATTTTCTTTTACCGGAGTATATTTTTTATCCTTCAAAACAAAATCAATCAAATATCCGGCAAATATTGCGACTGCAAGCTTTACTGTAATTATCGGAATAATATAATGTACCTTGTTAGGTTGAGTCAAAAGTATTGGGATAGCTTCATCTGATGTTGCAAGATAAATTGCTATCAAAGTACCTTTTGTCATATATTTTTTGAGATACAAAGTACTTGCAATAATAGAAAACCCACATTGAGGAATTATTGCTAAAGAACTCCCAACTATCGGAGAAGCTTTTTCTGTATGCTTGATAAAATGATTAATTTTATCCGAATAAAAATATTCAATCGCCTCTATTAGGACAAAAACAACAAATAATAATGGTAAAATATGTACACTATCAAGAATTGCATCAATAAGCCAGTCGCTAATTGGCAAGCCCTCTATAATAGAATCAAATCCAGCAAATATTTTGTCATTAAAAGAATTACATGCGTTTAAAAATTGTATAATCATACAATTATGATAGTACAAATTAAAAAATATGACACTATTTTTTATTTATAGCAAAATACAGGCAAATGCCTGTATTTTGCTTATTTTATTCTTTTGTACCGAAACTATGCCAAGGTGAAAACTGTTTATCAGGAAACATTTTTTTTAGGTCTTTAGCTGAAACGCCTAATCCTTCTTGCATATCATCTGCAAATATAACAACTTGACCTCCGAGTTCGGAAACTTTATAAGAATCAAAGTTGCCACCACCTGAAGTAACTAAATGTCGTAATGAACCTACCGGTAAATTATATTTTTTTCTGACATCACCAAGAGTTGTATCTTCTGGAAATCCTGATATTATAATCTCATTATCAACACGTCCTTTATCTATCAAAGTACCTATTGCACCAAAAGGACCTGTTTCATTATACAATGCATTTCCGTTCTTTATATCTGATTTTAATGCGTTTGTTGCTTTAACTTCTTGTTCCGGTTTTTGATTATCAGGAACCATTTTTATTGTTTTTGAGCCTGATGCTTGTTTTGTTTTTTTTACACTTCCAACTCCGGAAGCTTCTTGTACTTCACCTGATGAAGATATTGGACTAAATTCAACCATATAAAACTCTCCTTATTTGATTCTCTCTACATGTTGTTAAAGTAAATATTTATTCTACAATTTCACAAGCTATATATATAGTTACAAAACTTAACAACTATAGGCTATCAATATTAGACAAACTAACCTCATCAAAACTATCTGAAAGTATAGTTTCAGGGGTATTTTGACCATTATGTATTTTTTGATTTATATTATGATTGGTAACTAACCATTCATCTTTCTTTGCATTATATAAAATATCAGTTTTTTGCTCTTTTGTTCCTCTCAAAATCGTTGTCGGGATATCATGATTTTTTAACATTCTATGCAATTTTTTAAACATCATACTTGAATCACGAAACAAGTCCAAAGAACCTACTAAAAAACCTCTTAAATTATTATTTCCTTCATCAACCATACCCATTATTTGTTTTTCAATATTATCAAAATCAGAATTTTCTTTTTGTGTAGGGCATATATGAAACATTACAACATTATTATGACTATCTACAATACCACCAGCAGTACAATCATAAATGTCTGTAGTATAAGCCTTTGCGGCTTTTACGGTTTCGTTTGCAGTCCAAGGATAATCAACCTTATAAAAAGTCGACATTCTATGTTTAGTAAACTCACTTACTGTCACAGGTCTAATTTTGGCTTTGAATGATACATCTGACACATATATTTCAAACACACAAAAAATATTTTTTGCGGGTTTATGAAAAAAATTTTACATTAATTTAGTATCTTAAAGGGATTTTTGACCAATTTACTTCTACTTTGTCATATCCAAAATTTAAGAGCATACGATTTGTACTTGTGTAAAAAATATTTTCGTTCATTGTAGGGCCTATATTAATTGATTTTAATGCCCGTTTGGGGAATTTGTACTCAACATAAGGAACAAACAAACCATTCTTTTCAATTATTTTTGTTGGTTCAGGTAAATGCCCTAGTTGAGAATGGTTTACTATAACAATTCTGTATTCTTTTTCGTCTTTAAACTTATTATTCTTAAAAAATACACTAACAAGCGAAAGCATATCTATCAACTCTAATAAAATATCATTGAGTCTGTTTTGCTTTGCAAGTTTTGTATACCTTGTCGCCCTCAAAGTCCTTTCATATTTTTTATTCCAATGTTTCAATATTGATTTAATAATAGATTTTTGTTTTTTCTCATCATATATTATACAACCACATATCGCATTATATTGTTTTTTGTATATATCACACATTATGTCATTTATATCAAACCCCAAATTATAACCAGTATAAGTTTTTTCTTTGGAATAATTATTCCACAATATCAAATTATCTTTTTCGGTTGAAAAAGACAATGTATAGTATTCTTGAGTATAAA
>CAKUVB010000170.1 GCA_934693215.1 uncultured Candidatus Melainabacteria bacterium | reverse complement strand
AGTATAGCTATTGATAGTGATTTTATCAGTAAAGATAGTAATTCTTTTAATGAGATATTAAATACTAATTTAGTTGGAACATTTTTAGTTAGTAAAGAAGTTAGTAAATATATGAAAGATAATAGAAGTGGTATTATTATTAATGTATCTTCTACTAATGGAATAGATTCAATGTATGTAGAGAGTTTAGAGTATGATGCTTCAAAAGCTGGTGTTATATCTTTAACACATAATTTGGCAGAGTATTTAAAACCATATGTTAGAGTTAATTGTGTTTGCCCAGGATGGGTAAATACTGATATGAATAAAGATTTAGATAGTTCTTATATAGAACAAGAAAATAAAAGAATAATGTTAAATAGATTTGCTGAACCGGAAGAAATAGCTAATGTTATTTACTTCTTAGCAACTGAAGGAGCAAGTTATATTAATAATAGTATTATTAAGGTAGATGGAGGTAGAGTTAATTAATGAATATAGAAGAACTAATTGAGAAGAATGAGTTAGAACTTACAGATATATATAAAGAAATAGATAAGATATGTCGATATAATAGTAAGAAAGTATTAGAGGCTTTTCATAAGAATCAAGTAAGTGAATCACATTTTAATAGTACAACAGGGTATGGATATAATGATGAAGGTAGAGATATTATTGAGAAAGTATTTGCGGATGTATTTAAGTGCGAAGATGCTTTAGTTAGAAGTCAGTTTATATCAGGTACGCATGCTTTAACAGTATGTTTATTTGGATTATTACGCCCTAAAGATATATTATTATCAATAGCTATGCTCATTTTATATTTTTAAAGCTATAAAATCTTAAGATTTTCTCAATTGCGAATTTCAAGCCATTAATATATAATTTTGGTATGTTAAAAAAGATATTAGTTCAGAATTACATACTTATCGAAAATTTAGAACTTGAATTTAGCAACAAGTTAAACATTATAACCGGAGAAACTGGTTCTGGAAAAAGTATATTAATTGGTGCAATTGATACCGTTTTTGGTGCTAAAACCTCAAAAGATTGTATTCGTACAGGTTGTGACAAAGCTTATATTGAATTATCACTATTTTTAAACCAACCAATAAATGAACTTTTATCTGAATATGGTATCGAAAACTTTGGCAATGAACTGATAATATCACGAGAAATTACCCAATCAGGTTCTCGCTCTAGAGTAAACGGAACTCTTGTAAACTTAGATTTCATAAAAGTTTTAAGAGATAGATTTTTAGATATCCATTCTCAACATCAAACATATTCATTTATGCAACCCAAATATCATATACAACTTCTTGATTCTTATGCAAAAGCTACTTGTTCCGAATTATTCAAGAAATATTCAACCCTTTATGAAGAATATACAACTGCAAAACAAAAACTTGAAGAAGCTAAAAACACAAATAATTTAACAGAAAACCAAATAGAATTTCTAAAATTTCAAATTGATGAAATAGAAACGGCTAATATCAAAGAGATTGATGAAGATGAACAACTGGAAAATGAACTTGTTGTGCTTGAAAATGCTGAAAAATTAAAAGAGTTAACGGGGTCTGTAGCTTGGACTCTTAACAATGATGATGAATCTATTTTGAATACTCTATCTCAACTAAAGATGAATCTTTCAAAAGCTAGCAGAATGGACTCAGGATTAGAAGATTCAGAATCTGAACTAATTAACATTATAGAAAGCATAAAAGATTTATCTTCTTCACTTAGAGATTATTCTCAATCACTAGATAACGATACTGCACGATTAAACGAAATACAAGAAAGATTATTCAACCTTGATAAATTAAAACGCAAATACGGTTCAGGCTCAGCGGAAAAGCCTTTAGAAAATGTTTTGAACACTTTTGAAGAATTACAAAATGAATATTCTGCAATAATAAATTTTGAAAGTAATATTGAAGAACTGGAAATGAAAGTTGATAATCTTCATTCTAAACTGAAGAAATTAGCTGAAGAAATTTCTAGCAAACGAAAAATGTATTCAGAAGTTTTGTCTAGCTTAATAGTTGAAAAACTTGAAAAATTAGAACTTCCTAAAGTGCAATTCAAAATAGATATTCAAAATACTGAATTAAACAAGTTTGGTATTGATAATGTTGAATTCTTAATAAGTACGAACGTATCTGAACCACTACGACCTCTTGCAAAAGTTGCGTCAGGTGGTGAAATTTCAAGAGTAATGTTAGCTTTAAAAACGATATTTGCACAACATGACGATATTGATACCGTTATTTTTGACGAAATAGATACTGGTATTTCCGGCAAAACTTCACAAAAAGTATCTGAAGAAATTTCCGAACTGGCTAATTATCGTCAAATCATTATGATTACTCACCAAGCTATTATTGCTTCAAAAGCTGATAAACATATTTATGTAAAAAAAGTTCAAGGAGATAGCACTCAAGTTGGCATTTACGAATTAAACGAATCCGACAAATTAAAAGCAATTGCAGAACTTGCAAGTGGTGAAATCACAGACGAATCTTTAGAGTTTGCTAAAACTCTTGTTAATTAAAAGATTATACTTATATACTAGTTCTATCAGCGATTATAATATAAGCAACTACCTGTATCATTAAAATATGTTCAAGGTAAGTATGAAAAATATTATTATCGTCATTATGCTGTTCTGCACAATATCCCCTGTATATTCTGCCTGTTCAATTGACACTACTACAATGTGTAGCGGAGAAATTGATGTTGGGCAGAATATCTTTCTTAATCGAAACGAATTATTTATAACACCTTTTTTGAAAGAAAACTATTTTTTTATACCTAAGTTTGACTTCAAAAAATAAATCATTAATACATTTAGTGGATATTTTAACGTGTGTATTAAAGATACAAAATGGATACCCGTTATCTATTATGAGGTGAGGGCAAGGTAAATGTTTTCAGAAATGTTACAAGGATTATTAAATTCAAGCGGGCAAGCTAAGGCTATGCAACGATACACACAAATGAACAACTATGTAAATGGACTTAACGGTCAAGTTGCTCAGCAAAAAAACAATGTAAATAATCTTCCACCAAAAGATTCAGTACAATCTTTTGATAATGTTTTAAAATCAACTGCTCAATCTCAATTTGGTATGC
>CAKUVB010000169.1 GCA_934693215.1 uncultured Candidatus Melainabacteria bacterium | reverse complement strand
ATATGACAAGGATTATTTTGAATAGAAGTTATTTCTCCTAGTTTTTCTGAAATCTTCGAAATAAGTTGTATAATTTTTGATGTAATTTCAAAAGGTGGTACGTACATAGATTTTCCTACTAAATCATTTTTATGAGGTAACAATATCACAAAAACGAATTAGACATTTGTCAGAAAAATTCAAAATATTTTTGTCATCGAATCACGTAACATATACATGAATGACAAAAAAAGTACAAATAATAAACTATAAAATTAAGCCGTCTAAGATAGACGGCTTAATTTTTATGCAAATACTTTTGTAAATTTCGCAAAGAAATTATTGCTAGGTTCTTCTTTTTTGTTTGTAAAGTTTGCAAATGTATTATTGGCAAATTCGTTATCATTATTATCTTGTTGATTAATATGTTTTTCATTAATAAATGAATTTTCTTGAACAATCAAAGATTTTAAACCTGCAACACTTTTTTGAGTTACAGTCTTTATATTTTCAACCAGTTTATCTAAATCTTCAGAACCTTTTAATACGGCATCTCCATAATTTTTTGCAGCATCACCATATTCATCACAATATCCCATGTGTTGAGCATAAAAATTATTACCATCTTGTTTGTATCCAGCATTCCAAATTGAACAAATATTATCCATTGATGGTGCAGAATATTTACATAATTCATTGTAACATTGACCAATTTCATCTTGTTTTTTAGTTCCACCTGTTTGTGCAGTTTTTTGATTTTGCTCATAAAGATTTGTTTGATTAATTTGAAAACCCATAATTCCACCTATAATCTATAAAATAATACCCGATATATAATTAAAGATGTTTATGTAAAAAAAATTGCTATTTGTTTACAAATTTTAATATAATAAACAACCTACATAAAAAATGTAATTAAAAATTAAGAGACTTAGTTATTTAATAATCTTCTACATTTCTAAAATCCAACTGGATTGCTTCAAAATCAAAGATTTTTCGCAATGACATATTCCATGCAATGATTATTTTTTACGACATTACGAGTATTAGCGAAGTAATCCGGTAAAGAAATAATATTTAGTACAGAGTTTGGGTTGTATAAATCCCAATATAAAATAACCAACATTCACATATTCCGTATCGGAGTACAGAATGACATCTATTGAATGATAACGAAAAATCTCTAGCAAATTTTACATGAGATTCTTCGCCTAAAGGCTCTGAATGACAGTTAACTTCTGTTTCCACACTCAACAAATCTATAAACTATCTTTATCCGCTTTTTTAGCTCGTTTGATAGCTTCTCTATCGTGTTTTGCTTTGAATTTTGGATTAAAATTACATTCCTTTATCAAATTATCGTAATACTTTTGTCTTTCAACAGGATTCTTAATTCCTTCAGCAGCAACTAATCCATCATCAAACTTAATCTTTTTATTATAATATCCGATATTTTTAAGCTTTGTTGTTGAATGAACAATCATCGGAACACCTACAGGTGAAAGAATTATAGTCGTAGATAAACCGATACCTGCACCCAATTCTCCGATTGATTTACCTCTAGAAAACATTCTTGGTTCTTGATATTTATTTGGAACATAATCTTCCCATTTTGGGGCTACAACTTCTTTTGTAGTATTTGCATTCGCAAAAGCTACAGAACTAGGCATCAATAATGCTACCGACAAAGATAAAACAACAAATCTTTTCATAATAATCTCCAATATTATTTTTATATTGCATACAAAATCAAACTTATTATACCATATTTTCGATTATTTAAACAAATCATAAAAATGATAAAATTGATAAGGTGCAAACAAAGTCATTTTTTCTAAAAATTTTGAAAATTCTTCTTGTAATCTTGCAAGATTATCACTTTTATTATTATTTACTTCAAACTTTTCTGACTCTACAAGAAATTCTTTACCTGTTTTTATACAAGATATCAAATATATCGGATATTCCAACATCAAAGCAAACTTTAAAGAGCCTAAAGGTAAGCTTATCTTTTTCCCCAACAAATCTGTTTCATAGCACTTGTTAGTATTAGAAGATGACAGTCTATCTCCCGCCATAAAAACTATTTCTCCATTATTTAATCGTTCTTTTAATTCAATAATCGTTTCGATTCCTATATCTTCTACCGGAAAAATTTTTACATCTTTGTTATCTGACAAGGAATTTATAAAATTATTAAAGGTTTCACAATGTTTTTTTTGCATAAAAATATTTACTTTTTTATGTTCAGTATTCTGTATAAAAGCTCTCATCACCTCAACATTACCAACATGAGTAAATATAAAAAATAATCCGCCTTTTTTCAAATCTGTTTCTAACTTCTGATTTTTTATTCTAAAATTGAATTTCGCTAAACCGGAATACACTTCTATTTTATCTACAAGAGAAAGGGCATAAGCATAAACATGCCTGAAACCATTAACAAATGAAGGTTTATATTTTTCATCTTTTGTATATTCATACAACACTTGAAAATACTTATTAGAACATTTTCGCAAATTTGATGAACCTAAATAAGTAAACAAACCAACCCACCATGCAATCCATTCCAAAGGTTTGCGTCCAAACATCTTGTATAAATAAAAACTCAACTTCAACCTTTTCACACCAGCTGAACATTCTTTTATTTCAAACCATTGTTGAGAAGTATTGTCATCATCAAAAATTATACAACTTGCGATATAAGATGAAATTATACCAACCAATAACAAACTTCCAAAAGTGCTAATAAGCTTAAACCCTGCAAAGCTTAGCAACAGAAAAGAAAAAGCCGTTGAAACACAAGCTGAAAAAACTGCAATATTCGTTTTTGAATCACCATTTGATTTAAAAATAGAATAATCAATAGTAAATCCTATTATCAAAAATATGGTTAATATACTAAAAATATTTATACTACACCCGAGTATTTGTCCAAAAGCCACACTTACGCAAACCCCAATCAATGGAGGTAGCATAATTTTCAAGGCTTTTTTGTTATACATTAAATATAAATATACAAACATTCCTAAAAACAATATTGGAATCAAAGGTTGAACCAATTTTCGACTTTGTTTTAATGACATTGAGATCTCTTTTTGAATATTAATAATTTTTGATTTAGGAATTTCTTTTAATC
>CAKUVB010000168.1 GCA_934693215.1 uncultured Candidatus Melainabacteria bacterium | reverse complement strand
GATTACAACAAGGAGGATCTTTATGTCGAAAAAGACTATAACAGTTGACGGTAACTATGCAGCAGCACACGTTGCGTATGCATTAAGTGAAGTTTCCGCAATTTACCCAATCACTCCTTCATCTACTATGGGTGAATGGATTGATGAATGGGCATCACAACACAAGAAAAACATCTGGGGTAAAGAAGTAAGCGTTGCAGAAATGCAATCTGAAGCCGGTGCAGCTGGTGCTGTTCACGGTTCTTTAGCAGCTGGTTCTTTAACTTCAACTTACACAGCATCTCAAGGTTTATTGTTAATGATACCTGTTATGCACAAAGTTGCAGGTGAAATGCTTCCACACGTTATACACGTTGCGGCAAGAGCATTAGCTGCTCAATCATTAGCAATCTTTGGTGACCATACAGACGTTATGGGTTGCCGTAACACAGGTTATGCTATGTTAGCAGCAAACTCAGTTCAAGAAGAAATGGATATGGCTTTAGTTGCTCATTTGTCAACTTACAAAGCTAAAGTTCCTTTCTTGCAATTCTTCGATGGCTTCAGAACTTCTCACGAAGTACATAAAATTGAAGAAATTTCTTATGATGAAATTGCAAGTTTAGTAGAACCTCAATACATTGAAGAATTCAGACAAAGAGCATTACGTCCAGAAGCTCCAAAATGTAAAGTTGGTGCTCAAAATACAGACGTATATTTCCAAGGTCGTGAAACAGTTAACAAATACTATGATGCAGTTCCAGATATCGTTCAAGAATATATGGACAAAGTAGCAAAAGTTACTGGTCGTCAATATCACCCATTCGATTATGTTGGTGCTCCTGATGCAACTGACGTTATCGTAGCTATTGGTTCAGGTTGTGAAACAATCGAAGAAACTATTAACTACTTGAATGCAAAACGTGGTACTAAATATGGTTTGGTTAAAGTTAGATTATACAGACCATTTGACGTTAAGAGATTCAACGAAGCATTACCTGAATCTACAAAACGTATTGTTGTTCTTGATAGAACAAAAGAACCTGGTTCAATCGGTGAACCTTTATACTTAGATGTAGTTGCAGCTTTAGAAAACAAAGACATCAGAGTTATCGGTGGTCGTTATGGTTTATCTTCTAAAGAATTTACACCATCTATGGTTCTTGCAATCTACAAACACTCAGAAAACAATGGTTTCCATGGTTTCACAGTAGGTATCGAAGATGATGTTACTCACAAATCTCTAAAAGTTGAAGAACATATCGTTACTGAACCTGAAGGAACTACAAACTGTATGTTCTGGGGATTAGGTTCTGATGGTACTGTTGGTGCTAACAAAAACTCAATTAAAATTATTGGTCAATACACAGATAAAGATGCTCAAGCATATTTTGCTTATGACTCTAAAAAATCTTTTGGTGTAACTGTTTCTCACTTGAGATTTGGTGACCAACATATTAAATCAACTTACCTTATTACAGCTCCTGACTTTGTATCTTGCTCAGCTCACGCATACATTGGCAGATATGATTTGTTAAAAGGTATTAAAGAAGGCGGTACTTTCTTATTAAATTCACCATACTCTAAAGATGAAGCTTTTGCTCACTTAACAAGAGATATGCAACAAACAATTATTGATAAGAAAATCAAATTCTATAATGTTGATGCTGAAAAATTAATCAAACAACAACCTGGTTTGAGAGGTAAAGGTGCAAACACTGTTATGATGGTTGCATACTTCAAAGTTTCAGGAATCATTCCTTTTGAACAAGCTTTAGAAGGTATGAAAGAAATGACTAAGAAAACCTTCAAGAAAAAAGGTGATGATGTTGTAAATATGAACCTTGCATTGATTGATGCAGCTGTTGATGCTTGTGAAGAAGTTCCGGTACCAGCTTCATTAGACGGTGTAGGTTGTGTTGATAACGTAAAACTTATCTCTGATGATGCAGATGAATTTGCTAAGAAAATTATTGAACCTTCAATGAGACAAAAAGGTGATGATATTCCTGTTTCTGCTATGTCAGTTGATGGTGTTATCCCAACAGGTACAGCTTGCTTAGAAAAACGTGGTATTGCTCCTCGTGTTCCTCATTGGAATTCTGAAAATTGTATTCAATGTGGTATCTGTGCATCAGCTTGTCCTCACGCAGCAATCAGAACAAAATTAGCAGAAAAAGATAGCTTGAAAGATGCTCCTGCATCATTCAAAACAGTTGATGCTAAACCAAACTTAAACGGTGAACAATTCAAAGTTCAAGTTTATTGTGAAGATTGTACAGGTTGTGGTGTTTGTCTTGACCAATGTCCAGCAAACAAAAATCCTGAAAAACAAGCTCTTACTTGGTCTACAATAGAAAAAGAAGTTGAAGCTTGTGAATTAGAAAACGAAAAATATTTTGATGCATTACCTGATAACGTAATGGGTAAAAACACTACAAAAACTATCAAAGGTGCAATGCTTAGAAAACCATTATTCGAGTTCTCTGGAGCTTGTGCAGGTTGTGGTGAAACACCTTATGTTAAATTGGTATCTCAATTATTCGGTGAAAATGCAATCGTTGCTAACGCAACAGGTTGTTCTTCAATTTACTCTGGTACATTCCCTACAATTCCTTATACAACAACTAAGGAAGGTAGAGGTCCAGCTTGGGCTAACTCATTATTCGAAGACAATGCTGAATTCGGTTATGGTATGAGATTAGCTGTAGATCAAAACAGAGATACTTTAAAAACTTACGTTGAAAAAGTTGTAGCAAGTGAAAAAGCTCCTCAAGATTTGAAAGAAGCTTTGGAAGGTGCTATGGCTCACTTTGATAATTCAAAAACAGAAGAAGCAGTTGCTGCTCAAAACAAAGCTAAAGAAGTTATTGCAAAATACTCAGATGTAGATTGTCCTGATTTAGCTAAGGTTAGAGAACTTCAAGACTACTTCACAGATAAATCTGTATGGATTATCGGTGGTGACGGTTGGGCTAACGATATCGGATACGGTGGCATTGACCACGTATTAGCTCAAAACAAAAACGTAAATGTTTTAGTTCTTGATACTGAAGTATATTCTAACACAGGTGGTCAAGCTTCTAAATCAACACCTACAGGTGCTGTTGCTAAGTTTGCTACAGGTGGTAAGAAAACTTACAAGAA
>CAKUVB010000167.1 GCA_934693215.1 uncultured Candidatus Melainabacteria bacterium | reverse complement strand
CAATTACAGATGAGATTGTTAACGATAATATTAGTAGGCTCAATAAGTTGTTAGAGTTTTATTTAATGATAAAACCAAAGTTAAAACCTTTTCCAAAATTATTGACAGGTGAAGAAATAATGGCTTTGAAAAATATGCAGCAATCTCCAAAATTAGGCGAAATTATTTCTGCATTAAAAAATGAACAACTTGAAGGAAATATTTTGACAAAAGATGAAGCTGTTAAATTTATTTTGGAATATAAGGTGTAAAAATAATAAAAAAAAAGAGGCAAAATTGCCTCTTGGAATTAAGAATAGCTGGAAGTATGAAAAAGATTTATTTTTTTAACAATTTTATTAAACTAAAAACACTATTTTAAAGATATTACTCAGTTCGGCTATTAATTATTAAGATAATATTTTGCTAGATAAAACAACTTATCATTAGTGTATTTTAAGGTTTTTTATAACTTGCAAAAAGAATTTATTTCTGATAACATATTACCCAATGAGGTAATAAAAATGATTACAATAAAAGATGTAGAACACGTTGCAAAATTAGCAAGACTTGAACTTACAGAAGATGAAAAAGTTAGGTATACAACTCAGTTAGGTGATGTACTTAAGTATGTTGATCAAATGAATGAAGTTGATACAACAGGAGTTGAGCCAATGGCACATGCTATTGATTTTGTTAACGTTATGCGTGATGACGCAGTGAAGTATGAAGTAAGTAAAGAGGAATTGATGAAGAATGCTCCTTGCGAGGAGGACGGGTTCTTCAAAGTTCCAAAAATTAACTAAAATATTTGAAAGAGGGAGTTCTTCCCTCTTTTTTTTATGTCGTTATTAGAGAGTAAAGGGAGTTTGTATGACAAAATATATTTTTATCACTGGTGGTGTAGTGAGTTCTCTTGGTAAGGGTATTATAGGTGCATCTCTAGGACGTCTTTTGCGTTCTAAAGGGTTTAGTGTTGCCATACAAAAATTTGATCCGTATATAAACGTAGACCCTGGAACAATGAGTCCGTTTCAACATGGCGAAGTGTTTGTAACAGATGATGGTGCAGAAACAGATTTGGACTTAGGACATTATGAAAGATTCATTGATTCAAATTTTAGTCAGGTTTCAAATGTAACTTCTGGTAGTGTGTATCAAACTGTTATCAATAAAGAACGTAGAGGAGATTATTTAGGTGCTACTGTACAAACAATTCCTCATATAACAAATGAAATAAAATCTAGAATTATAAAAGCTCAAAAACATTTTAATACTGATTTTCAAATAATAGAAATTGGTGGAACAATCGGTGATATTGAGAGTTTACCTTTTATTGAAGCAATTAGACAGTTTAAGACAGAACAGGGTGTTGGAAATGCGATAAATATTCATTGTACATTATTGCCATATCTTCCAACTTCAGGGGAATTGAAAACAAAACCGTCACAACATAGTGTTAATGTGTTGAGAAGTTATGGCTTGCAACCGGAGGTTTTGGTATGTAGAACTTCAAAATCTATTCCAAAGACAGAAAAAGAAAAATTGGCTTTATTCTGTTCTGTGCCAAAAGATGCTGTTATTGAATGTAAGGATATGAAAAGTATTTACGAAGTACCTTTGGTGCTTGAAGAACAAAATTTCGCAGAAGTTGTATTGAAGCTTCTTCAAACTCCTGATAGACCGGCTAATCTTGAGGATTGGAAAGAATTAGTAAATCGAATTAAGAATCCACAAAAAACAATAACTATAGCTATTGCAGGAAAATATACAAAATTGTCAGACGCATATATTTCTGTTGTAGAGTCTTTAAAACATGCCGGTTATCGAAATAACGCAAAAGTAGAAATAAAATGGATAAATTCAGAAGAATGTAATGAATATAGTGAATGTAAAAAACTTCTAAAAGATGTTCAAGGACTTGTTGTTCCTGGAGGTTTCGGAGTTAGAGGTATAGAAGGAAAACTTAATGCAATCAGATATGCACGAGAAAATAACCTTCCGTTTCTTGGAATTTGCTTAGGTATGCAGTGTGCAGTTATTGAATATGCAAGAAATGTTGTAGGTTTGAAAGATGCTAATTCAAAAGAATTTGATGAAGGTTGTACATATCCAGTAATTGATCTTATGCTTGAACAAAAGAATGTTAAAGGGTATGGTGGAACGATGCGTTTGGGAGCTTATGATTGTATTGTAAAACAAGGTACAAAAGCTGAACAAGTCTATGGTGCGAATAAAATTTCGGAACGACATAGACATCGTTATGAAGTAAATAATGAATATATTGAACAAATATCAAAAGCAGGGCTTGTATTCTCAGGTATGTCACCTGATGGAATGTTAGCAGAAATGGTTGAAATACCGCAAAATGATTGGTTTGTTGCTGCTCAATTCCACCCTGAATTTAAGTCAAGACCTAATAGACCTCACCCATTATTTTTAGGTCTTGTTACAACTGCTTGTGATAGAATTAAATAAGTTTTAGAGAGGGAAATTATGTCAGATTTAAAAATATATTTAGATAAAGATATTAATACAGAACTTATAAAATCAAAAAAAATAGCCATTATTGGGTTTGGTTCTCAAGGATATGGACAATCAATGAATTTAAAAGATTCTGGTTGTAATGTGATTTTAGGGTTAAGACAAGGCGGTGTTTCTGATACAAAAGCTAAAGATTACGGATTTACGACAATGTCTGTAGCTGATGCTGTAAAACAAGCAGATATAATACAAGTTTTGATTCCTGATGAGGTTCAGGCAAAAGTTTATGAAGAAGAAATTAAACCAAATTTAAAGGCTGGTCAGTATTTGATGTTTGCTCATGGGTTTAATATTCATTATAACTGGATAGTTCCACCTAAAGATGTAAATGTTATTATGGTTGCACCAAAAGCTCCTGGACATACAGTAAGAAGTGAATATTTAGCAGGTAAAGGTACACCTTCATTGATTGCTATTTATCAAGATGTAACAGGAAATTCAAAAGAAGTTGCATTATCTTATGCTTCAGCTATTGGTGCAGGTAGAGCCGGTATTATAGAGACTACATTCAAAGAAGAAACTGAAACAGATTTGTTTGGAGAACAAGTCGTACTTTGTGGTGGTTGTACCGCTTTAATCAAAAATGCTTTTGAAACACTTGTAGAAGGCGGTTATTCTCCTTATATGG
>CAKUVB010000166.1 GCA_934693215.1 uncultured Candidatus Melainabacteria bacterium | reverse complement strand
TGAGCTTTGTACTCAATGTCATGCATTCTCGCTGTTAGAGAAAGCAACCTTGCTTGTGATGCTGCTAAACCCATAATGTACTCCTTTTCCTAATTTTTCTTTTACGGACCCCCATCCGTATGTCTTTGTTTACGGCATACATTGATAAAAACTTTAGTTTTTTTATCTCTAATGTTACATATCTTTACAAAGATAGGCTAAAAAACAATAATATTAAGGATTTATATCTAAACATTTCTAATATGTTTAATTTTAATTTCGGGGTTAAGGGTAATTGAAATAACATCTATACGGAACTTTTTGTATTCAGTATGTTCTTTTAGATATGAAAACAATCCTGTTTTTATATTTTGATACTTTGTTTTTGTAATAGCTTCTAATGGAGAACCGCATATATCAGAAGTCCTTGTTTTAACTTCTACGGCAATTAATGTATTGGCTTTGTCTTTTGCTATAATATCAAGTTCACAAAGTCTTGAGAACTTCATATTACGTTCAAGAATGGTATATCCAAATTTTTTAAGATAACCACAAGCTATTTCTTCACCACGTTTACCTGTTATTTTATTTGACATCAATCAAGCCTTCACAGAGAACAAAACGTCCCATTGTGATAACTTCACAATAGTTTTTAAGGGATTCTACAAAACATTTGTTATCACAAAAACCTCCTGACAAGTAAATTTTATCAGGTTTTTTAGCGAAATTCCAAGCATTATAAGCTATACCATGCACAAATTTAGATATAGCTTCTTGAGGGTTATTTCCGTTTGAAATATCGTCCATTATTTTTTCAAGTCCAAAAATTCCACAAGTAACTGCGAATTTCTCAGGATTAAAAGATAAATCTTCTCTTTTTAAATTATAAAACTTTAACAACATTTCAACCGTTGCACCTGTTGAACTTGCACAAGAAGTATTCCAATCCATATCGTGAAATTTTTTATTCTTAAACCTAATCCATTTTGCATCTCGACTTCCTAAATCCAAAATCGTAGCATTATCATCAACATAAGGTTTACAACCATTTGCAAGTGCAATAATTTCATTTTCTTGAGCATTTGCCATATGCCCACAAGCTCTTGTAATATTAAGTTCTAATCCCTTTATCTTAGCAGAAGGGATTACATAATAATGTCTATCAGATAAAGTTTTAACTTCTTCTAATCCTTCTAAAACTTCTCCGATTGTAATAATTTTTGAATATGTCGTACCTGCATCTAAATATATCATCTTAACCTCAAAAATGCTTCAATTTTAGCTTTTATTGAATTATTCGCATAATCATCAATATCAATATACAATCCGTTATATTTATCTGCTAAATATTTAGCAAGTTGCGATTTTGCACAAAAAGCTTGTGCATAAAAAACAGTCGGCACATCTTCATCAACATACATTTCCAAATCTATATCCGCAGGAGTACCAGCTTCTACACACCTTGTCCAACCATAAACATGAGTTTCATCAGGAAACAACTTTAACAACTCTAAATCATTTGGAGGTACTCCCCAAAAACCAAATTTTGGCTGGCATTGAGTAGTAATAATTTTTTTTCTTTCAACAATATTATCTGTAATAGTTACAAACTTGTCATACAAAGGCATATTACTGGTACAGATTTCTATTGGATAAGGATTCTCTAGATTTTCGTATATGCTTTCTTCTACATTATATCCTAAATCTTTTAGCAGTTTTGCTGCAAACCAACCACTATCACACTTATCTTTACCTATAGGTGCAATAATTTTTTCAGGATTAAGTTTAACTGTATTATTAATAATGTTTTTTACAATCTTACAATAAGAATCAGGTAGAATATTTTTATCTTGATACCCAAAATCAATATCCAAATCTATCCATTCGGCATTTGGGTATTCTTTTTTTGTCTTTTCTACTATTTTTGGATTTGGATATCCCCAAAAACCTATTGTCATATCTTTTTCCTTTTTATTTAGAACATCAAACGGAATAACAAGAATCGTTTGTTAAGTTTATCTGAGAATTTTCTCAAATTGTGAACGGTTACGGCTGAATCTTCCATAATACATTTTATATTCTTTTCATCTTTTGGATTGTTAACGGTTTCAAGAGTCAATGAAACATTATAAAGAGCTTTGTTCAAGTTATCAACAGTAGATGCCAATTTTGTTTTTAATTTTTCATCTTTAGTCATTCCATTAACTGCATTTGAAATTTCTGTAATATTTGTCATTGTTGCATTCAAATCATTTGCAAATCTCTTAGCATCAACAGAACCCAAGATAGGAGTTACTTTTTCACTTAAATTATTAATAGATTTTGCAGTAGCTAACATAGTAGGTTTGAATTCAGGATCTCCAATAATTTTATTAATATTTCCTGATAATTGACAAAATTCGTTTGAAACCTTATTTGTTTGTACCATTACGGTTTCTAAATCTGCTCTTGAATCATCAATTAATTTTTCAGTTTTAGCAAGAGTAGTTGTAGCTTGTGCCGTAAGTCTTTTTACATTATATATAGATTGTTTCAAATCTGTAATCAAAGAATCATCAAGTAAATCATTAATTTTCTTATTTGTTTCAGTCAAAGATGCTGCCGCTTGATATTGTAAATCCATAAAGTCCGCAATTCTCATAGGTTCAACAACAGTATATAATGATGTTTGATGAGGATAAGGAATGCTAACATTATCTAACGGTTTTATCCTCAATCTTGTACCTTGAGAAGTTTGTACTATTTCACCAAGCATAAATTCAGGTAATATTAACCCCGGTAAATTAATAACATAATCTAATTTGTACGCATAAGGCGTTTTTACATAAGGTTGCATATTTATAGGAATCATTTTGGCAGACATAATTTGAGTTCTTTTTACAGAACCTACATTGTAGTATTTATCGTCCATTTTTAATTCAACTTCTGCACCATTATATAAACCTTCTCTTGAATAAACAGGTACATATACACTCTTAACTTTTGGTGGTGTAATTTCTAAGAACTGTTCACCAATAAGCCCTGACTGTTGAATAGAAAGCATTGAAGCTTTAGGAATTTTTATATTTGGATCAGTAATAACAAATTTTAGAAGTACATAACTTGATTCACCATTTATTACAGGTTTTATTTCTTCTACCTGACCAACTCTCATACCCATCATTTGAACAGCAGAACCCGGACGCATACCATTAACATCTTTGAACTGAACTTCTATTCTTTTTGCTGAAGAAAAAGCTCTACCTTTCACCCACAGAACCGTAC
>CAKUVB010000165.1 GCA_934693215.1 uncultured Candidatus Melainabacteria bacterium | reverse complement strand
GAGCCATGCAAATATGTTCCAAAAACATTCTTATACCTTGCACCTTCAGTACCATCTTTGCCATTATTACCTTTACCTACAATTATTTTTGAAATAGGTTTTGTTTCGCCATTCAAATATGTTAAACCACTATGATTTTCAAACCCAACCAAAGTTTTTCTCGGTAAATAATCAACCTCAGCCGTAACATTTCCTATAAACCTAGTATAACCTGCAACAGTATAAGCATCTAACAAACCTATACCCTCTAATCTGTCAGAATCTACAGGTTGATAATAATGCCCCAAAAGTTGATATCCGCCACATATTGCTAAAAATACGGCATTTTTGCTTTGTTCTTCTTTTAAAAATTCTTTATTTAATTGAAGCTCCTTTGAAACTGCTATCTGCTGGATATCTTGTCCTCCACCCATAAAATAAATGTCATGCTCGGACATACTATCCCCTATTTCAATTTCATCAATTGTTACACTTATATCTCGCCATTCACATCTACGTCTTAAAGTTAAAACATTACCGTAATCACCATATATATTTAGCATTTTTGGATATAAATGTGCTATTCTTAACTGTCTTTTTCCCATAATTTCGCCTTACTTATCAGACTCTTTAACTGCTCTATAAAACTCATTTGTTATTAACTGTGAATATCTATTTCTCTCATTAATAGATATCAAAACTCTCTGTTCTTTTGGATTTGAATCATTTACTGCCACAACACCAACAACTCTACTTATCGGAAGTTTTGTCACTCTAGCAGAAAATTTCACATAAGGGACACTTTTACCATAAGCTGACATGTACCCTTTATCCAAAATCTCAATATCACTTACATTTGATGACTGATATTTGAATTTTTGACTTAAATCATCTAATTTAAGCTTAACACCGTCACCTCTTATATCTTCATCTGACAACAAAACTTTTTTACCTGAATCCAATATTATCATACGTTGACCTGAAGCCCTATGTTCAGCAATTACAACTTTGAACCCAAAAAGATTTACTGCCGTATCAACACTAAATTCAGGATTTATATTAGAGAAATCACCAACCTTTTGTACAGCCTGTTCTGACTTTTCTTGAAAAAAACTTGAACAATTAGCAATAATATCGTCAAAACAATGGTTATTATACAAATTATTGATTCCCGCTATAACCAAAACTATAATTACTGCATTAAAAATATTTTTAAAAAATCTAAACATAATTTACCTATTCATTTTCTTATTGTACAATTATAGACATGACAAAGAGTGAAATCAATAATATTAGAAGTGTAGATGTAAATATTGAAGATGCCTCTCCCGGCATGAAACAATATCTAGAAATAAAACAACAAACACCTGATACTTTATTGTTATATCGTATGGGTGATTTTTACGAAACCTTTTTCGAAGATGCCGTAACTTTATCAAAAGAGCTTGAACTTACCCTCACAGGCAGAGATGCCGGAGCAAAAATAGGTAAAGTTGCTCTTGCCGGAATTCCAGCCAAAGCCGTTGATAATTATTTAAGAAAGCTTATTGACAAAGGCATCAAAGTCGCAATTTGTGAGCAATTAGAAGACCCAAAACAAGCTAAAGGTATTGTTAAACGAGGTCTTGTAAGAGTTGTTACCCCTGGTACAATTATTGAAAATGATTATCTGGAAAAAAGTAGCAACAACTACATTTGTGCAATGTTTGAAGAAAAAGGTGTATATGGTTTTGCATATTCTGATATCAGTACTGGCGAGTTCAAAGTTACACAAAGCTCATTAAATCTAATACTCTCAGAGTTAGCTAGAATTAAACCCGCAGAAATCATAGGACCATCTATTGCTCAAAAAGCACAACCTTTTCAAATAGTTCCTGACGAAAAATTAAATTTGCCTGATTCCATTATTGCAAATTATCGTTGTTCAAAAGTTCCTGCAAAGATTTTTGAATCTGATTTTGCAAAAGCTAATCTAAAAACTGCACTAAACCTTACAACCCTTGATACTTTAGGATATGACAATTGCAAACTTGGGTTTAGAGCTGCTGCAGCATTATTGGCTTATATATGGGAAAACTTAAAATCATCATTCCCTAAACTCGATACTATTGAACAATATGAGCTTTCTCAATATGTATTGATGGATTCCAGCACAAGAAAAAATCTAGAACTTGTAGAAACACTACGAGAAAAAAATAAATATGGTTCTTTATATTGGGCAATTGATAGAACGCATACTAATATGGGTACTAGACTTTTAAAATCTTGGATTTGCCAACCTCTTAAAAGTCTTTCTGAGATAGAAGCTCGTCAAGAAATTGTAGAAAAATTAATTGATAATGACAATTCAAGAACAGAAATTATTGAAACCCTAAATCAGATATACGATATACAAAGACTATCTACACGCTTAAGTAGTGTTTCAGCAATGCCTAAGGATTTCTTAAGTCTAAAATCTTCGCTTATGGTTTTACCAGACTTATACAACCAAGCTAAAGCATGTGATTTAAACATTTTTGATGAAATAGAAGATAAAATCGAAAGTTTATACGATTACGCACAAATTATCGACAAAACAATCTCTGATGATGCCCCTAACGTCATTAAAGAAGGTGGAGTTATAAAAGAGGGCGTTAACGAAACTCTTGACTATTTAAGAGGTCTTTTGAATAACGGCACAGAATGGATTGAAAATTTCGAACAACAAGAAAGAGAAAAAACTGATATAAAAAACCTTAAAGTTGGTTTTAACAAAGTTTTTGGCTATTATATCGAAGTTACAAATTCTTACCTTAATCAAGTTCCACCTAACTATGTAAGAAAACAAACATTAACGGGTGGCGAAAGATTCATCACAGATGAACTAAAAAAACATGAAGACGATGTATTATCAGCTCAAACTAAGATTCAAGAATTGGAATACAAAATATATAGCGATTTTAGAAATTACTCAAAAGAATTTGTAGACATTATAAGAAAGGCTGCTGAATGTATTGCGAAACTTGATGTTTTAACATCTTTTGCAACAATAGCACTCGAAAATAATTATACTAAACCTGAAATTAATAAAACTTCTGAATTTATTGTAAAAAATGGACGACACCCTGTGCTAGAAAAAATCCTACCACTAGGAACATACGTTGCAAACGATTTGGATTTGCAGAATTCAACAGAAAATAATTCAACAAGATTTATGATTTTAACAGGTCCAAACATGGCGGGTAAATCTACATATATGCGTCAAAATGCTCTAATAGCGATTCTTGCACAAATAGGGTCGTACGTTCCAGCTGATTACGCAAGAATAGGAATTGCCGATAAAATTTTCACTAGAGTTGGCGCTAGT
>CAKUVB010000164.1 GCA_934693215.1 uncultured Candidatus Melainabacteria bacterium | reverse complement strand
ATTTTATTGTAAGAGAGTGTTTTTTATTTCAAGTAGATAAACAAAAACATAAATAATTTTGACTTTACCAAAAAAATAACTAAAATATATAATGTAGATAGTGAAGGTTAATTAAAGTTTATGAAAATGTTAGAGAGATTAAAAGACTTGGAACAGCAGTATGTATTTTTACGCTGGGTAACTGGGAACGAATACGGAAAAATTGACTACGTTGGTTCTGATTTTATTGAATTCAGTATTATTGATGTAGATACAATGGAATACAGAGAAACTATTCTCCTAAATTCTCAACTTGTATTAGAAATCACTTTTGGCGGTGCAGATGTGGCAAGAATTATTGCAGAACGTTCATCTCAACTACCATCTGCTAACGATTAGTCCTGTTATATGAAATAATTTTACCGCTATGGCTTAAATCCATTATATTATGGTATAATTTCCCTAGAGGTAAATTTATGAACATATTGCATCTTTTAAAAGACCCACCAATACAGATAATTTTAACCGTATTTTTTAGTTCTTTCGGTTATACAGTAAAAAGCTATATAAAAGTCTATAAACAACTAAACTTATTAAATAAAGGGCTTGAATCTTTTGCAAAAGATAATATTTCCTACAAATTTGAAGAATTTAAGCACGTTATGACTACAAACCCTTTATCAGCAAAGCCTTGGGACGATTTCCAAAGCACATTGGTTTTTTCTGACACAATAGCTTATCAGGATAGCGACACCGAAGAACTTGACTATGATAGTGTATCTGATTCTATGTCTGATATTCAAACAACTGGTGATGCACTTGACTATTTCAACGAAGATACATTAGCTTATGCACATTATAATAAACATATCATCGCATTAGCACCAACCCTTTTAACTGGTTTTGGTCCATTGTTTACGTTTATTATGATTGGTACTGCATTTGGTATGTTAGATTTTTCAAGCAATCAAGCTTTGACAAAATCTATTGCGGGATTCGTTGGAACTATGCAAGTTGCTGCGATGTGTTCTGTATTTGCTGTTGCATCAGCTTTAATTTTTATGAGTGTTGATAAATTTTCATTCTCAAGATTTATTCTTCCGCTTGTGGCTAAAGTTCAAAACAAAGTAACAGATTTATTCACAACTATTTCTGCAGAAAAATTCTTGGTTGATTTATTAAGAACAACAAAAACACAAAGTCACGACAACGCATCATTATTAAAGAATTTACCAACAACATTTACAAGTTCTATCAAGAAAGATTTAACGAATATTGTTGTTCCGTATTTGGATAGTGTCATATTTGGAATAAATAATCTAAATAAAACAATGGAAAAGAAATCATCTAGCGAAGATGATGATTTGAATGGATTATTCTAGGAGTTTAGATGGCACGTAGAAAACACGAAGAACCACAAGAAAATATATTTTGGGTAACAATGTCAGACTTGTTTCTTGGCATGTTCATGGTTTTTACAACATTATTCTTTGCATTTGTAACCAATTCAGGACAAAGTAGCACTGCTGCTCAAGAAGCAACTCAAGAAATGGTACAAGAAGTTGTAAAAGAAATGTCTAAACAAAATATTAAAGTCAAAATGATTAATGAGGACAAACCGGAAACTCCTAAACCAAATGAAAGAATTGATGTAGAAATCGACCCTCAAACTGGTCTTGTACGAATTTCAAACCTACAATTATTTGCTCTTAATAGTTCTGAACTAACCCCAAGTGGTAGAGCTTTTTTAAACAAATTTATTCCTGTATATTTTGATTGCATTTACAAAAAAGATTTATCAAAATATGTATCATCTGTAGTTATTCAAGGGCATACAGATACAACTAATTTTAAAGGTAATTATACTGTAGAACAACAGTATATGAAGAATATGGATTTATCTATGAACAGGGCATACAATGTTGCAAATTTTGTATTCCAAAAATGTTCTAATAAAAAATATGGAAATGAACTTACGCATACTGTTAGAGTTGAGGGTGTAAGTTCTGCCAAACCTATTATAATAAACGGCATTGAGGACAAAAATAAAAGTAGACGTGTTGAATTAAGACTTTTATTAAAAAATCCTCCTGGTGATGCCTTAACGAATCTTACAAAACATGGTGGTGAATATGAAGACATTCGATAAAGAACTAATTCTTGAAACAATAAATATGATAAAACTACACAATCTTGATATCAGAACTGTTACTATGTCTATATCTTTGAGAGATTGTATGGACAGAGATATCAATAGAGTTTGTGACAGAATTAGAGAAAAACTTTTGCGTTATACAAAAGACCTTAATAAATATGCAAATGAGATAGAAAACGATTATTCTATCCCAATTGTAAACAAAAGAATTGCAGTAACCCCTATTTCAATAATAGGTGAATCTTGCGACACTTATGACTATATCAAAATTGCAAAAACATTAGATGAAGTTGCAGATATTGTAGGTGTTGATTTTATCGGTGGGTATTCTGCACTTGTAGAAAAAGGTTGTACAAGAGGAGATATCGCACTTATTGAATCTATCCCTGAAGCACTTGCAACAACTAACAAACTTTGTTCATCAGTTAATGTTGCATCGTCAAAAGCCGGTATCAATATGGACGCAGTTCTAAAAGTTTCGGATATAGTGAAACAATGTGCAGAAAGAACAAAAGACACAGATGGGCTTGCAGCTGCAAAATTTGTTGTATTCTGTAACTCAGTAAATGATAATCCGTTTATGGCAGGTGCTTTCTGTGGTTATACAGAACCTGAATGTGCATTGAATGTTGGGGTTTCAGGGCCTGGAGTTGTTAGAGCCGCAATAGAAAACTTGCCAAAAGATGCAAATTTCTCAACTTTGGCTAACACAATCAAACAAACTGCTTACAAAATCACATCAACCGGTGAACTTGTTGGTAGAGAATTGGCACAAAAACTAAATGTTCCATTTGGTGTAATTGATTTATCATTAGCACCAACACCGGCAGAAGGTGATAGTGTTGCAGGTATCTTTCAAGCTATGGGATTGGAACATGCCGGAGCACATGGTACAACTGCCGCTCTTGCGATGCTTAATGATGCAGTTAAAAAAGGTGGTATTATGGCTAGTTCTTACGTAGGTGGTTTATCTGGGGCATTCATTCCTGTTTCAGAAGATGCCGGCATGATTGAAGCTGCATCAAAAGGATATTTGACATTTGATAAACTGGAAGCAATGACTTCTGTATGTTCTGTAGGACTTGATATGATTGCTATTCCCGGTAACACTCCAAAAGAAACTATTGCTGGTATAATCGCTGATGAAATGGCTATCGGTATGATTAATAAAAAAACAACTGCAGTTAGGGTAATTCCAGCGGTAGGAAAAGATATTGGTGATTCTGTTGTTTACGGTGGATTGC
>CAKUVB010000163.1 GCA_934693215.1 uncultured Candidatus Melainabacteria bacterium | reverse complement strand
GTTTTATAACAACGATAAAACTTGCTATAATATATTATGAGTCAAATTATAACCCTTATGCTTTGTCCAGTTTTTGTTCAATAAATGATTTTGTAGACTGTGATGGTATTGCTAAAACTACTGCATCTCAGTTTTTAGGAATACCTCTTGCGTATTGGGGTATGGGATTCTATTTATTTGTCTTAATGCTATTGTTTATCGATAAAATAAAACAAATAAAATTTTTAAGTTTTTTTGATGTGTTTGAAAGACCAATGTTTTATATATCAGCTTTAGGGTTTATTTCATTTGTTGTTTCTGTATTATTGGCATTAAAGAGTGTATTTATATTACACAAAATATGTATTTTATGCTTTTTTACGTATATATTAAATGCCTTAATAGCATTAATTTCAACAGATTTTGAGAATAATGGCTTTATAACCTCAATAAAATGTTCGTTTGAAGATTTTATTCAAGGAGTAAAAAAATATACACTTCATTTTATTATTGCACTACTTCTTGCTTGTTCTTTTCTAACTTATACAACTATAGCAAATCCTTTTACTCCTCAAGTTAAGAAAATGAATTCTATCAAGTCTTATTTAAAAATGACTACAAACCCGTATAGTGTATCAGGAAATTATTTAGGCTCACCTGATGCAAAGATTAAAATAGAGTTGTATTCAGATTATGCGTGTCCAATGTGCTTTGCATATAATATTATGATTCACAAACTTGTCAAAGAAGTTGGGAATATATATGTAGAATCTCATAATCTACCTTTAGATAAAGAATGTAATAAATATCTAAAAAAACAAGTTCATAAAGGTGCTTGTAGGTATGCAAAATATGCTGTAGCTGCAAAAAATCAAGGTAAATATTGGGATATGTCAACCTTATTGTTTGAACATCGCCCAAAGAATGATGATGAAGCAATTTTACTTGCTCAAAAAATTGGACTTAATATTGATAAGTTTAAATTTGATATAAATTCCAAAGAGACATTAAAACAAATTGCGGCAGATATAGATTATGCAGTTTCTCAAGGTGTATTAGGAACTCCTACAATTGTTGTTAATGGTAAAAGATATGCAGGTATAAAACCGTATTATGAATTAAAGGAAATAATAGAAAATAATGAACGATGAAAACAAAATTTTGATACATGCCTGTTGTGGTATATGTTCGGCTTATCCGATATTACAATTAAAAGATTTGGGTTATACCCCTGTAGTATATTTTTATAATCCTAATATTGATACAAAAGTTGAATTTGATAGACGCCTGGAGGCTCAAAAAAAGGTATGTGAATATCATAATGTGGAGTTGATAGTTGAGCCGTATTGTCCTTCAGAATATATAAGTGTTGTTAACGGGTATGAATCAGAGCCAGAAGGTGGTAAAAGATGTATTTTGTGTTTTAAATTACGATTGTTGAAATCTGCATATAAATCTAAAGAATTAGGTATAAAATATTTTACAACATCAATGGTTATAAGCCCTCATAAAAATTTTAAACTATTATCTTCTATAGGAGAGGATATTGCAAAACATATTGATAATGTAGATTATATTTCGATTGATTTTAAGAAGAAAGATGGGTTTCTTAAGACAAATAAAATATCAAAAGACTTGAATTTGTATCGTCAAAACTATTGCGGTTGTAAATTCGCAAAAGGTCATCTTGTTAAACGGTAGTAATGTTTGAGATACAAATATATTAATCTGAAAATTTCATACTCTTACCCCATTGATAAAGATTTTTTTTAGTGTTTAATGTAAATACAAAATAGGAGTCTGTTATGGAATGTAAAAGAGATGAAAATAAGATAGGTTGTACTTGTACAGCAACTACCTGTGGGAATAGAGGAATTTGTTGTGATTGTGTGCGACATCATAGAGAAAATGGAGAAATCCCTGGTTGTTTCTTTACCCCAGCCGGAGAGAGGACTTGGGATAGAAGTATAGAGAATTTTGTAAGAATAATGGCAAATAAATATAACATAAGTTTATAGAAAGGAGTCCTCAATGAAAATAATTATTGAAGGAAATGTTAAAGAAAAATCTTGTGATATTCTTGTTGTGAATCAATTTCAAGGTGAAAAAACTACAGAAGAACTTGCTAACAAGTATGCTATTGAAGAAGATAAATTTGAAGGCAAGTTTGGACAAACTTATTTATTGCCAACTTATGGCAAACAAGCTGCAAGAAAAATCCTTGTAGTTGGTTTTGGCAAAAAAGAAGAATTTAATACAGATAAATTTAGATTGGCAGTTTATAAATCAATAAAGAAAGCTGTTCAAATGGAAGCAAAAACTGTTGCTTTTGATTTTTCTGGTGTTGATTTTGATTGGGCTGAACAATTTGCTTACGGTTGTCATATTGGTGATTATACTTTTGATAAATATAAAAACAAAAAAGATAAAAAGGTTTCAGAAATTTATGTAAACTGTAATGAGCAAGCTTTGAGAAAAGCTGAAATAGTATGTGAAGGTATGAAGCTTACAAGAGATTTGGCTAATGAACCAGCTCAATATGCGACACCTTCAAAATTAGCAGAAATTGCTCAAAGTTTTGGACTAGAAACAAAAGTTTACGAAAAAGAAGATTGCGAAAAAATGGGAATGGGAGCTTATTTAGCTGTCGCTAGAGGTTCTGCTCAAGCTCCAAAATTTATTCATATAAAATATTCTGTACCTAATCCATCTAAAAAGATAGCAATAATTGGTAAAGGTATAACTTTTGATAGTGGTGGATTAGATATAAAACCTGCATCTTCAATGTTGACAATGCGTGATGACATGTCAGGTGCGGCTTGTGTACTAGGTATTATGAGCAAGATTAAAGAATTAGCTCCTAATGTTGAGGTTCATGGTATTATTGCAGCTTGTGAAAACATGCCTGGTTGCTCAGCATATAAACCTGGTGATATTCTAACTGCAAAGAATGGAAAAACTATTGAAGTCGATAATACAGATGCAGAAGGTAGATTAACTCTTGCAGATGCACTTTGTTATGCTTCAGAATTAGGAGTAGATGAAGTCGTTGATATCGCAACTTTAACAGGTGCTTGTATGGTTGCTCTAGGTTCTGTTGCTGCAGGTATTGTAGGAAACAATACTGAGTTTGTTCATTCTTTGATTGAATCAGCAAAAGAAGTTGGTGAAAAATATTGGGAACTTCCAATGTATGAAGAATACAAAGACTCATTAAAGAGTGATGTAGCAGATATGCAAAATACAGGCTCTCGTTGGGGCGGAGCTTCTACTGCAGGCTTGTTCCTTCAAGAATTTGTAAAAGATGTTAAATGGGCTCATATTGATATAGCCGGTGTAGCTTTTCATGACAAACCTATTAACGAATTTATTAAGGGTTCTGCGGGAGCAGGTGTAAGAG